>CAINUX010000184.1 GCA_903853895.1 uncultured beta proteobacterium
AGGCGAGAAACAAGGGCAAAGAGCCCTGAAACCAGTCCAGTACGGCCGAAAAACGACGTCAAATCGGCTGAAAAATGAAAAACTGCCTCAGCTTGCAACGGGCTCAGCGTTTCGCCTCTACTTATTCACCGTAGCCCTAAACTACGAAACGCCTGCTGAACGATTCAGCCAACTTGTTGCGTCGACCGGTTGAATCCAAGCCCCAATGGCGAAGTTCGCAACGGAATCACATCATCGTCATTTTCATCCTCCCGCTACCCGCGCCGCCGCCAGGCTGGTGGATCGGGTATTCGGGCGTCGGCCCCATTCGACGTTGCCACCGAGCGGGCACGCCAGCCACAGCAACAACGAAGCAACGCCAGAATCCCAAAGGCGCAAGACGGCGAGCGTGGGCCAGAGCACGAACACCCGATTCGCCAGCCACCACACACATAGGCGCACAAAATCAAAAGGCCACCCAATCACTATCAATTGAGTAGCGCACTAGATCCATCCCACGAGGGCTAGTGGCCCGTTTTACCTAAACTTTTTTCGCTGCAACCGCCCGCCTGAATTAGCTCCTATTCAGGACGAAACTCGCAGCCTGACCGTTCCGCGAATTCGCCGCCGGGCATGCCCCAACTGTGGGCGTAAACCAATGAACCCGATGGCTTGAGTTGTATGGTTATCTCCTCGCGGAATACGCTCATGTCATCACGCGGACCGCTGGCAAAAACTACAGAGACACCACCGTCTGCTGATGTGGTGAACTCCTTCTGCGCATGCGGGAGCACGAAAGGCAGTTCCACCATAACAGGCCACAGACACAGTGATCCGTCGGCACCGAAGCCAAGCAGTGAGGCCTCTGAGTGCATCTGAACGCCATCTGTTCGTGTGGCGACATAGTGGAACATGAGCGCAGAGCCGGCGACCAACGGCTGCAGAACCAACGTTGCGGTGAAGTTTTCACCTTCGTGATTGACGCCTGTTCCGGCGAACTTGTGCGGCCCCGAGATCAAGGCAGTGAGAAGTTTCATGTCTGGCCCAAAAGAATGACTAGTGTCCAATTGACTGTGCTCAGTCTAGTAGGCACCGCCGCCCGGCTGGTGAATCGGGTGTTCGGGCGTCGGCCCCATTCGACGTTGCCACAGAATGGGCGCGCCAAACAACGCGTTGACGAAGAATGGCAAGCACCCCAAAAGAGCAAGACGGCGAGCGTGGGCCAGAGCACGAACACCCGGTCCACCAGCCCCACACCCGCTGGCACACGGCACCGGGAACTGAACCAAAACGCTATTAGTTCAATAGCAAACTAAGTCCATACCACGAGGTCTAGAGGCCAGTTCTATCTAAGACCTCCCGTGCCGACCAGCGCCGTTAGCAAAGCGCGCCGCACCCTCCAGCCCAGCCGCGATACAGGCCTTGCCGCGTTCCCACTCCTGGTGCAAGGCCCGGGGCATATCCAGGTCCCACTGGGCGTACGCGCTGGCACGATCGGCCAGCATGGTCTGTTGCGGGAAGGCCGCCAGTTGCTCAGCCAGCGTGACAGCGGCAGACAGCGCCTCTCCGGTGGGCACCACGCGGTTGCACAGGCCCATCTGCAGCGCCTCAGCCGCATCGACCTTGCGCCCGGTCAGGATCAAATCCATGGCGTGACCCATGCCGATCAAACGCGGCAGACGCACCGTGCCCCCATCAATCAGTGGCACGCCAAAGCGGCGGCAGAACACGCCGAAATACGCGTCCGCCTCCATCACCCGCATGTCGCACCACAAGGCCAGCTCCATGCCACCGGCCACCGCGGCGCCACTGATGGCGGCGATCACGGGTTTGGACAACAGCAGGCGTGATGGCCCCATGGGTCCTGCAGGTCCCGGTGTATTGACCCAGTCGCTCTGTGGGGAGAAGTTCAACGCTGCAAACGGATCGACCGGCACATCCACCGCCTGCGCCAAGCGAGCACCGGCCTGCAGATCCCAGCCCGCACAGAAGTGCCCATGGGCACCGTGAAAGACGGCCACTTTGCACGCGGGGTCTTTATCAAAGGCCACAAACGCGTCATACAACTGGCGCGCCGTGGCGGCATCAACCGCGTTGCGCACATCAGCACGGTCCAGTGTCACGATGCAGACGGGGCCTTGCTGGCGAGTGGTAACAGAGTGTGTCATGACGCCCATGATGCCCGGTTTCACGCCTATTTGCATCTACCTGTCACCTGCCCGACAGGAGGTCGGTACAAACCCTGTCGGGCATCGCGGGGATTGAAGCTATAACCGTGCAGCTATGCAACGGGAGACAACGTGCTGCTAATACAACTGGTGATCAGCGGAATTGCACAAGGGTGCATTTACGGGCTGATTGCACTGGGCTTCGTGCTCATCTACAAGGCGACCGAGACCGTCAGCTTCGCCCAAGGCGAGCTGATGATGCTGGGCGCTTTCGGCGGCCTGGTGGGCATGACCATGCTGGGATTCCCCTATTGGCTGGCGATCCCTTGTGCCATTGCCGGCATGGCCGTGTTTGGCGTCGTGCTGGAGCGCGCCGTCATCCGCCCCATTCTGGGCCAGCCCGCATTTTCCGTGGTGATGCTGACCATCGGCATTGGCTATGTGGCGCGCGGGGCCATCACCATGATTCCCGGCATCGGCACCGATACACAAGCGCTGCCCGTGCCGTATAAGGACGAGATCTGGAACGTCAGCGGCGTGGTACTCAACGTCGAGCACATGGCGGTGATTGGTGCCACCGCTGTGTTGTGCGTACTGTTGTTTGTATTGTTTCGCTATAGCAAGCTGGGCATTGCGATGCAGGCCGCCTCGCAGAACCAGTTGGCCGCGTATTACATGGGCATTCCGGTCAAGCGGCTCAACGGCATTGCCTGGGGCCTGGCGGCTGCGGTGGCCGCCATTGCAGGCTTGCTGCTGGCCCCGATTACCTTTGTGCATGCCAACATGGGCTTCATCGGACTCAAGGCCTTTCCCGCTGCTGTGGTGGGCGGCTTTGGCAGCCTGCCGGGCGCCATTGTGGGCGGGCTGGTGATTGGCATTGTGGAGTCGCTCTCAGGCTTCTATTTGCCTGATGGTTTCAAGGACACAGCGGCCTACGTGGTGGTGCTGGTCATGCTGATGGTCAAGCCCAACGGTCTGTTTGGTGAAAAGCTAAGGAAGAAGGTCTGATGCGTTTCATCTTCAAAACCGATTACGGCCAGGACATCAATCTGGCCAAGCATGGCGGACACGTGTTCTGGTACAGCGCGCTCGTGCTGTTGATGGTGGCCGCACCGTGGCTGTTTGCCGAGTACTGGCTGGCACAGCTCACGCTGGTGCTGATCTATTCGATTGCCGGATTGGGCCTGATGCTGTTGGCGGGCTTTACCGGTCTGTTCTCCATGGGCCATGCGGCTTTTCTGGGCGTTGGCGCCTACACGCATGCGGTGTTGACCAATATGGGGGTGCCGTTCCCCATCGCGCTGGCCTGTGCAGCCGGGCTCTCGGCGGCCGTTGGGCTCGTGGTCGGGCTGCCCGCCTTGCGGGTGAAGGGTATTTACTTAGGGATTGCCACGCTGTCGTTTGGCTTTATTGTGGAAGAGGTGCTGGCCCGCTGGGAATCGGTCACGGGCGGCAACGCCGGCATCCACATCAAGAAGCCCGATATTTTTGGCTGGGTGCTGGAGACCGGCGACCAGTTCTACTTTTTGTGTCTGGTCATCACGGTGGTGTCCACGCTGGGCATTCTCAACCTGCTGCGTTCACCCACCGGCCGCGCCTTTGTGGCGATACGCGACTCCGAAATTTCAGCACAGAGCATGGGCATCCACCTGGCGTACTACAAGACACTGTCGTTTGCGATCTCGGCCGCACTGGCGGGCATTGCCGGCGCACTGTATGCCCACAACCTGCAGTTCATCTCCCCCGACCAGTTCAACATCCTGCAGAGTATTGACTTGCTGCTGATGATCGTCATTGGTGGTGTGGGCTCCGTGCACGGCGCATTCCTGGGCGCCATCTTCCTGATCACCATGCCGCAGGCCATTGCCATGATCAAGGATTTCCTGCCGCCCGTCATCGGTCAGGCACCCGGCCTGCAAGGCCTGGTGTATGGCCTGGTCTTGATTGCCTTTGTGCTGTTTGAGCCCATGGGCCTATACGGCCGCTGGCTGAAGATTCGCACTTACCTTCAGATGTTCCCGTTCTACCGCAAGGGCATGTTCAAGCGGCAAAAGTCCTTTCAGAAATCGGACCGGTTGAAATGAAAGACCTACTCCTTTCCGCAAAAAATCTGAGCGTGCGCTTCGGCGGCGTGCTGGCCGTCAACAACGTGAGCTTTGACGTCAAGCAAGGCGAAGTCTTCACGCTGATCGGCCCCAATGGCGCGGGCAAGACAACCGTCTTCAACCTGATCAGCCGCATCTACACGCCCACGACCGGGACTATCGAATTCCGGGGCCCCGACGGTATGCTCAAACTTACCGAGCAGCCACCGCAGAACGTGGCGTCACTGGGCATCGCGCGCACCTTCCAGAACATCGAGTTGTTTGAGCACGCGTCCGTTTTGCACAATCTGTTGATTGGTCGCCACACGCACCGTGCAACCGGGCTTTGGCAGGACCTGTTCTTCACCGCCAAGGTTCGCGAAGCGGAGCTGAAAGCACGCGAGAAGGCCGAAGAGGTCATTGAATTTTTGAGCCTGCAGCACTACCGCGACACCTTTGTGGCAGGCCTGCCATATGGCGTACGCAAGGTGGTGGAACTGGCCCGCGCCCTGTGCACCGAGCCCAAGCTGCTTCTGCTGGACGAGCCCTCCAGCGGCCTCAACGTGGAGGAGACCGACGACATGGCCTTCTGGATCCAGGACATCAAACATGAGTTGGGCATTACCGTGCTGATGGTGGAGCACGACATGTCATTGGTCTCCAAAGTGTCCGACCGGGTTCTGGCCATGAACCAGGGCGAAATGCTGGCCATGGGCACACCGCGCGAGGTGCAAACCGACCCCGGCGTGATCGAAGCCTACCTGGGCTCCATTGACGATGTATCGTCGTTGCGCCGCACGGCTTCTGGCCTCACTTCTACCGCGGGGGTCGTATGAGCACCGTGCCCCCCGCCGTCAGCGACATGCCGGTCCTCAAGCTGCTCAACGTCGAGAGTGCCTACGGCCCGATCAAGGCCATCCGCGGTGTCAGTCTGCAGGTGCGCCGCAGTGAAATCGCCACCGTACTGGGCTCGAACGGCGCCGGCAAAACCACCATCCTGAAGACCATCTCGGGCATCATTGACCCGCGCAAGGGTTCTATCGAATTCAAGGGCGAAGACATCACGGCCAATGACCCGGCGCACATCGTGCAGCAGGGCCTGAGCCATGTGCCCGAGGGACGTGAAGTTTTCCCCTTGCTCAGCGTCCACGACAACCTGCTGATGGGGGCCTACACCCGATCGGACCGTGATGGCGTGGCCCGCGACATGGAAACGGTCTTTGGCTACTTTCCCATCCTGCGCGAGCGCGCGGCGCAAGACGCCGGCCTGCTGTCGGGCGGTCAACAGCAGATGCTGTCCATCTCGCGCGCCTTGATGGCCAACCCCGACCTGATCCTGCTGGATGAGCCCAGCCTGGGCCTCTCCCCCAAACTCACCAAAGAGATTTTCGAAATCGTGGTGCGCATCAACCGCGAGCGTGGTACCACCATTTTGCTGGTGGAACAGAATGCCAACATGGCACTTAACGCGTCGGACTATGGCTATGTGCTGGAGAACGGCCGCATCGTCATGGAAGACACCTGCGCCCATCTGCGCGAGAAGGACGACATCAAGGAGTTCTACCTGGGGCTCAAGGAAGACGGTGTGCGCGGCGAGCGGCGCTGGAAGAAAAAGAAGACCTGGAGATAGAAACAGAATGACTCAACTCTGGGATACCTCTTCGATAAAGCCCTGCAACGACATCGTGTTGCCAGGGGAAACCATACCCGCACTGTTTTGGAATGGCGTCACCCAGCGGGGCCCCCAGGTCTGGATGCGGCAAAAGCACTTGGGCCTATGGCGCAGCTGGACCTGGACCCAAACTGGCGACGCAGTGCGCGAGATCGCAGGGGGCTTGCTGAGCCTGGGCTTTGCCAAGGGCGAATGCGCCTCCATACTGGCCAATACGGTGGTCGAGTGGGTCTGCGCCGATCTGGCCGTGCTATCGGCAGGGGGCGTTTCCAACGGCATATACCCCACCGATGCCTCGTCTCAAGTTCGTTACCTCTGCGAAGACTCCTGCACGACGGTACTGTTTGTCGAAGACGACGAGCAACTGGACAAGGCACTGGTAGTTCGCGCCCAACTGCCAGGACTGCGCAAGATCGTGGTGTTCGACATGGAGGGTTTGCGCGACCTGCATGATCCCGGCGTCATCAGCCTGGAGACCCTGCGCGCCGTCGGGCGCGATTATTTGCTCAAGAACCCGGGCGCTGTAGAACTGCGCGCCGCAGCCTGCAAGCCGGAAGACCTGGCCATTCTGGTTTACACCTCGGGCACCACTGGCAAGCCCAAGGGCGCTATGCATCTGCACCAGGGGCTGGTCTACACCGTGCGTGGCTACAACACGCTGGTGGCGCAGGACCAGCGCGATGAACGCATGTGCTTCTTGCCGCTGTGCCACATTGCCGAGCGCATGGGCGGGGAGTACTTTGCGCTTTACACCGGTGCCAAACTCAACTTCGTCGAGAACCCGGAGACCATTCCAGAAAACGTGCGCGAAATCGCACCCACTGTCTTCACGGCCGTGCCCCGTGTGTGGGAGAAGTTCTACTCCGGCGTGATGATTTCGCTCAAGGAGGCGGGCCGCGTCCAGCAGGCCGCCTATGCGTGGGGAATTGGTGTGGGTACCCGCATTGCCGACCGGGTCCTGGCGGGGCAGCCGGTCAGCGCCAGCCTGAAGGTCCAGTTCACGCTGGCCCAGTGGCTGGTGCTCAACAACGTGCGCAAGCTCATCGGCATTCACCGCGCACGTTTTCTGGTGACCGGTGCGGCTCCCATTTCACCCGACCTGGTGCGCTGGTACATGGCGCTGGGGCTGCCCATGCTGGAAGTCTGGGGCATGACCGAGACCTGTGGTGCATCCACCGGGGTGCCCGCAGACAAAATGAAACCCGGCTCGATTGGTCCGGCCGCAGGCTACAACGAAGTCAAACTCGACCCCGCAACCGGTGAGATTTTGGTGCGTGGCAAAAACGTCTTTGCCGGCTATCTGAACCTGCCCGAAAAAACCGCCGAGACCATCGACAAGGATGGCTGGTTGCACACTGGCGATGTGGGCGTGGTGGATGCTGACGGCTACTTCCGCATCACCGACCGGATGAAAGACATCATCATCACGGCGGGAGGCAAGAATGTCACCCCCAGCGAACTGGAAAATGACCTCAAATTCTCACCCTACATCACCGACGCGGTGGTCATTGGCGACAAGCGCCCCTACCTGACGGTCATCATCATGATCGACCAGGAAAACGTGGAGAAGTTTGCACAGGACGCCGACATTCCGTTTGGCAACTATGCCTCGCTCACCCGCGCAACCGAAGTGCAGGCGCTGATTCAGGCCGAACTGGAGCGCGTCAACACCAAATTCGCACGGGTCGAACAACTCAAGAAGTTCTTCCTGCTGGAAACCCAGCTGACCGCTGAAGATGAGGAACTTACCCCCACCATGAAGCTCAAACGCAAACTGGTGGAAACAAAATACGCGGCTCAAATTGAAGCCATGTACCACTGACCCGACTAGCCCCCCTTTATCACTACCGACAAGAATGACCATGAAATTGAAAATTGCCATTGCAAGCCTATCGCTATTGGCTAGCGTCGCAGGAGCCCAGCAGCAAGGCATCAGCAAGAACGAAATCCTGATTGGAACGATCCAGGACCTCTCCGGCCCACTAGCTGGTTATGGCAAACAAGCTAGAGCCGGCATGATGATGGCCATCGAAGAAATCAATGAGCTCGGTGGCATCCACGGCCGCAAGATCAAACTGCTGGTCGAGGACTCCGGCTATGACCCAAAGAAGGCCATTCTGGCAACCCAGAAGCTGGTCAACCAGGAAAAGATTTTCATGATGGTGGGCCATATTGGCACGGCGCAAAACGAAGCCGCCATGCCCATCCAGTTCGAGAAGGACGTCATTAATTTTTTCCCGCTCACGGCAGCACGTTCGATGTATGAGCCCTTTCACCGCCTCAAGTTCTCCACGCTGCCCACCTATTACGAGCAGATTCACAGCTCCTTGCCGAAGCTGGTCCGCCAGAAAAACGTGACCAAGGTCTGCACCATTTACCAGGACGATGACTTTGGCCTGGAGGTGTTGCAGGGCACTGAAGAGGGCCTCAAGGCCGTCAAAATGACGCTCACGGACAAGGCCTCGTTCAAGCGTGGCGCGACCGACTTCTCGTCGCAGGTCGCCAAAATGCAGGCCAGTGGCTGCGAATTGGTGGTCCTGGGAACCATCATCCGCGAGACCATTGGCACGATCGGCACGGCCCGGAAGATGGGCTTCAACCCGATCTTCATGGGATCCAGTGCGGCATACACCGATCTGATCCACAAGATCGGCGGCAAGGCCATGGATGGCTTCTACGCCGCCAGTACCGCCCAGTTCCCTTACATGGATGACCCATCACAGCCAGTGCGTCGCTGGGCCGCCAAGTACAAGACCCAATTCAACGAAGATCCGTCAACTATCTCTGTGTTTGGCTACACCACGATCAACGTGTTTGCCAACGCCATGCGTGACGCGGGCGACCGCCCGACCACGTCCAAGTTCATCAGGTCCATGGAGGTCGTGAAGGTTCCGGCCGACATGTTTGGCGCCCCGGCCCTGAAGTTCACGCCCACCCGTCGGCTTGGCAGTGACGAGTCACGCCTGTCACAGATTCAGGACGGCCGCTGGAACGTGGTCATTGACTACAACAGCAAGTAGATTCCCGCCCTGTCTTACCCCGCCCAGCAGATTTCAACCAGGAGACAAACCATGCAACTCAAGACTGCCCTTTCGCTCGCAACACTGGCCCTCTCGGCCGCAGTGGCTTCAGCAGCCCCTGCGCCGCAAGGCATCAGCAAGGATGAAATTCTGTTGGGGTCCATTCAGGACCTTTCCGGTCCGATCGCCGGTTTCGGCAAACAGGCCCGTCTGGGCATGCTACTGGCGGTGGACGAGATCAATGAGCAGGGTGGCATCAATGGCCGCAAGCTCAAAATCATTGTGGAAGACTCAGCCTACGATCCCAAGAAGGCCGTACTGGCTGCACAAAAGCTGGTGAATCAGGACAAGATATTCATGATGGTGGGCCACATCGGTACAGCCCAGAACATGGCGGCCATGCCGGTGCAGTTCGAGAAGAACGTGATCAACTTCTTCCCCATCACTGCGGCGCGCGAAATGTACGAACCCTTTCACAAGCTGAAGTATTCCTTTGCTGCCACCTACTTTGACCAGATGCGCAACGCCGTGCCCAAGCTGGTCAAGGAAAAGGGGGCCAAGAAGGTATGCACCATGTACCAGGACGATGACTTCGGTCTGGAAGTGCTGCGCGGTGGCGAGGCCGGCCTCAAGACCGTGAACATGGAGTTTGCTGAAAAGACTTCGTACAAACGCGGGGCGACCGATTTCTCCTCGCAAATCTCGAAACTGCAGGCCAGCAACTGCGACATGATCGTGTTGGGTACCATCATCCGCGAGACCATTGGCGCCATTGGCACGGCGCGCAAGCTGGGCTACAACCCGATTTTCCTGGGATCCAGCGCCGCCTACACCGACCTGATCCACAAGCTGGGTGGCAAGGCGATGGATGGTCTGTACGCCACCATGACAGTGCAGAACCCCTACACCGATGAACAGTCGCAGCCCATCCGTTTTTGGGCCAACAAGTACAAGACCAAGTTCAATGAGGACCCCACCGTATTCTCTGTATACGGCTACACCATCATCAATACGTTTGCAAATGCCGCCGGCAAGGCTGGCAAAGGCTTGAGTACCGAAAGTTTCATCAAGGTCATGGATACCTTGAGCGTTCCACCGGATATGTTTGGCGGCGCGCCAGCAACCTTTACGGCAACCAAACGGCTGGGCAGCGATGCCTCGCGAATTTCCCAGATTCAGGAGGGAAAGTGGAAAGCAGTCTCCGAGTATTTCAGCTCACCAGCAGCCGCAAAGTAAGCACACCTGCCTGACCTCACGCCCCGCCAATGCGGGGCTGGTTGGGGTGCAAGCGGGCCATGGCAAACGTATCGGCAAACTGGCCGTCGCGCATGGCATAGCCCCGCAGGGTGCCTTCTATCTCGAAACCGAATTTCTTGTACAACCCAATGGCCCTGGCATTGTCGGTGTACACCCCCAGTTCGATGCGCAGCACGCCGGCCCATCGGTCGGCGTAGTCGCACAGCGCGGCCATCAAGGCGGAACCGACGCCATGGCCCTGGGCCTCGGGCAAGACTGAAATACCCAACAACAACACATGCCGACGCCGTGGCGATATACCGGCTGGGTGCAGCCCTGCGGCCCCCACGACAGCCCCATCGAGTTCCGCGGCCAGTGGCAGATCTGTCTTACCCGGCGCGCTGTTTTCCACAAGGCGCGCACGCCAAAGCTCCTCACTGGTATAGGGCATTTGCATCAGCCCCGGATAGACTCCCGGGTCGCCCATGATGCGGGCATAGGCAGCAGCGTCTTGCACGGTTGCGCGGCGAACGGCAATGGACATGGGGCTCCCCGATACAGGTCTGAAATGAGACCCCGTTTGTATCAGGAAACGATGTAGGCCCCGGAACCCGTGGACAGCAGTTTGCCATCCGCCCCCAGAAACTCCATGCGCGTGGACGCCACGCGCGAGCCCAGCCGCATCACTTCCGCGCGCAATTCGAAACGCTCGCCAATGCCGGGGCGCAGGTAATCAATGCGCAGGTCGATGGTGCCCAGCTTGGAGAAGCGGTGCAAGCGCTGCAGTGGAGCTTCGTCCATATGGCGTGCACCAATGGCCGCCATCACGGCCAGGCCACCCATCGCATCCAGGCCGGCGCTGATGACGCCGCCATGGATGCGATTGAAGCTGTAGTGGCCCACCAGTTCGGGTTTCATCGCAATATGCCCCACCACGCGCTCGGGAGTGATGGACGCGATCTTCAGACCGAGCACCGTGTTGAAAACGATGGACTCTTCAAAGATCGTCGTCAGGCCCTGGATGAATTCGGGCTCGAACGAGACCGGGGAAGCAACTGGGGAGCGGTTGTTTGGTGTTTTAGGCATAGAGCAGTATCAGACATTCAACTGACGTGACGCCAACTCTTTCATGATCTCCTCGGCGCCACCGCCAATCATCATGACTTTGACCTCGCGGTAGATGCGCTCGCACGCCGTGCCACGCATGAAGCCCATACCGCCCAGAATCTGCACCCCCTGGTCGGCACAATATTGCATGGTTTGCGTGGCATGGTTCTTCAGAAGGCACACCTGCGCGACCCATTCGGCGCCCTTGGCCGCCTTGTCACCACGGTCGCCCGCATCGGCCCGGGCGGATACGGCGTTCAACCAGGCCCGCGTGGACTCGATCCGCATCTTCATGTCCATCAGTTTGTGGCGAATCACCTGGTGGTCTACCAACGCAGCACCAAAGGTCTTGCGTTGCTGCGCCCAACTCAGCGCTTCGTCGTAACAGCACTCTGAGAAGCCCAGCGCCATGGCCGCCATGGACAGGCGCTCGCCATTGAAGTTGGTCAGGATGATCTTGAAGCCCGAACCCTCTTCGCCCACCAGGTTGCTAGCCGGTACGCGCACGCCGTCAAAACGAATCTGCGCGGTATCGGAACACAACCAGCCCATCTTCTTCAGCGGGTGGCGCGACAGACCCACCGCGTCGCCGGGCACCATCAACATGGAGATGCCCATGGGGCCTTTGTTCTTCAGATCCGTGCGCACCGCCACGGTCAGCCAGTCGGCACGCACGCCCGAAGTGATGAACACCTTTTCACCATCGACGACGTACTCATCGCCTTCCAGCCTCGCCGTAGTCTTGAGCGCCGACACATCGGTGCCACCACTAGGCTCGGTGATGGCCAATGCCGCAATCTTCCTGCCCGCCAGCACATCGGGAATAACCTTCTGTTGCAGCGCCAGGCTGCCATGGCGCACCACCGGTGGCAGGCCGATGTTGTGGCTGAAAAGGCTGGCCATGAGCCCGCCACTGCCGCCTGTGCGGGCCAACGCTATGGTCATCGCGTTGCGAAGTGCCCAGGGTGCGGGTGTGCCGCCAAACTGCTCGGGGTAGCCCATCGCCAGCCAGCCCATGTCGGCGGCTCGCTGGTACAGGTTGCGGGGGAACTCACCCGCCTCTTCCCATGCATCGAGATGGGGTTTGACTTCGGACTGTATGAACCGGCGCGCCGCATCTTCGACCGCGGAGATGTCTTCTGGACCAATGTCAAGTTCATTCATCACCAGTGTATTCATGCTGCTCTCCGCTTGGCCACGCCCATGGTCTTGGCGATGATGCCCATCATCACTTCGTCGGCACCGCCACCGATAGAACCCAGGCGCGCGTCCCGGTACATGCGTGAAACTTTATTCTCCCAGGTAAAGCCCATGCCACCCCAGAACTGCAAACAACCATCTGGGACCAGCCGGTTCAGTCGGCCCGCCATAAGTTTTGCCATGGAGGCAAGCTCCAGTACGTCTTGCCCGGCCACATACAACTCACAGGCGCGGTAGGTGAGTGCGCGCAACGCTTCGACTTCGGTTTTCATCTCGGCCAGCTTGAATTGCACCCATTGTTGGTCCGCCAAGGTAGCACCAAACATCTTGCGCTCCTGCGCCCACTCCACCGTCCAATCAATGCAGTTGTTAAGTGCCTGTAGACCGCTGGCGGCCACCCACATGCGCTCCTCCTGGAACTGCTGCATCTGGTAGACGAAACCGGCTCCTTCCTGGCCGATCAGGTATCGCTGGGGAACGCGTACGTCGTCAAAGTACAAAAGGCCGGTATCGCTGGAGTGCATGCCGATCTTGCGGATCTTGCTGGCAACCTCAATGCCCGGACGCAACTTGCCGTTTTCACGCAGTGGCACCATCACGAGACTCTTGTTCTTGTGCGCGGGCCCCTCGCCCGTGTTGACCAGCATGCACATCCAGTCGGCCTGCAGGCTGTTGGTGATCCACATCTTCTGGCCGGTGATCAGGTAGTCGTCACCGTCCTTGCGGGCAGTTGCCTTGATGGCCGACACATCGCTACCGGCGCCGGGCTCGCTCACCCCAATGCACCCCACGGTGTCTCCCGCTATGGCATCAACCAGAAATTCCTTCTTCAGTTCCTCGCTACCAAATCGCGCCAAGGCCGGTGTGCACATATCCGTCTGCACACCGATGGCCATGGGAACACCACCACAGTCAATATGGCCCAGAGTCTCGGCCATGGCCATGCCGTAGCTATAGTCCAGACCCGCGCCCCCGTAGGCCTCGGGTTTGGTCAACCCCAATAGACCCAGGTTGCCAAGCTTCTTGAAGACTTCGTGGGCGGGAAACATCTCCGCCTCTTCCCAGGCGTCCACGTGCGGGTTGATTTCAGCGTCAATGAAACGCTTCAGCGTATTCTGGATTTCGCGGTGTTCGTGGGTGAATTGCATAGTGTTTCAGACCTGGAAAACTTTAGGGGTAAGTGCCCGGTGGAAACCGGCGAAAGGCTTGACGGCGTCGCGCGCTTGTACAGTGGCATCGGGTACGCGCATGGGGTAGCCCGCGCGGGCCTGCGGTCGTGCGCCGTCGATGCGCAATGTGGTGCCACTGATGAAGGATGCCGCCGGGCTGAGCAAGAAAACGATGCCGGCGGCGGTTTCGGCCTCGGTGCCAAAGCGCCCGGCAGGAATGGTCTTGGCCATCTCACGAATCATGGGCGCCATTTCCACGGGGTAGTTGTCCATGCCACTGGAGGCGATGTAGCCCGGCGCAACAGCGTTGACACGCACGCCCTTGGCCGCCCACTCCACCGCGGCCGTCTCGGTGAAGCTGACCATGCCGGCGCGCGCTGCGCCACTGTGACCCATGCCGGGCATGGAGCCCCACATGTCGGCCACGATATTGACAATGCTGCCGCCGTTCTTGTTCATGCTTTGCAAATAGCATTCGCGGGCCATCAAGAAACCGCCGGTCAGGTTGGTATTGACCACGGCCTCCCATCCTTTGGCGCTGATCGCCTCCAGCGGCGTCATGAACTGGCCACCGGCGTTGTTCACTAAGCCGTCGATGCGGCCATGGTCTGCCACGATAGCGGCCACCGTTTGTTTGACGATGTCTTCCTGGCGGATGTCGCAGACGTGAAGACTGGCTTTGCCGCCATCTTCAGCAATCTCCGCCGCTACCTTCTGCAGCTTCTCGACCTTGCGACCGACCAAAGCGACTGTGGCGCCCAGAGCTGCCAACTCGTGCGCCGCGCACCGGCCAATGCCGGAGCCACCGCCGGTAACCACCACCACCTTGTCCGCGAATAGACCGTGGGCAAACACAGAACCATAATGCATCAACACTCCTTCAGAAATAGAGACATGGCTGCGTCTGTCAGCTCTTGCAATGACGCGCCCTTCTTGGGGTCAAACCACTGAACCGTCCAATTCAGTGCGCCCAGAATCAACAGCCGCGCCAGGCGCACCGGTGCGCGCAACTGGCCACTGGCATGCAAGGAATTGAGCACGGGCAGCCACAGCGATTCGTATTTGCCAATCAACAAGGCCAGCGACTTGCGCTGGCGCACAGGCAGTGCCCGCGATTCGTACAACATGACGGGTACAAAGTCGCTACCCGGACCCAACAGCACAGAAAAGTGCGCCGCCACGAGCAAGCGCAGTTGATCCGCAGCCGACAAGTCCGAATAGCCAGGCGCTTGCGTAGTGGTGAGTTGTCGTGCTAGCGCAGAGCGCATGCCCTCTTCCATGACGGCGTACAGCAACGCGTCTTTGCTTTTGAAATGGTAGAACGGTGAACCGCTTTGCATACCTGCGGCGGCGGCTATGTCGCGGGTGGTGGTGGCATCAAAACCCTTGCGCCTGAACAGTTGTGCGGCGTGCGCCAACAGTGCCTGCCGTCGGTTGCCATCATCGCGCTCATCCACCGTTTTCCGCGGGCGTCCACGGGGTCGCTTGACGGGGCTTTCGACTTCGGGCGGCACAACATCGGACTTCATGCGTCGACGATAACAAATCTCTGTATTTTTAGCAAGCGTTTGCTTGGTATAAATACAGACGATCCAGGACTTACGTGGGAACAGTCCTTGGCAACACCATTTCGAATCGCGTGCCCTTCTCAGGTGCAGACGCAACGGTGATCCGCCCGCCGAGCGTTTTAGTTACGAGGTTTTGCACAATGGCCATCCCCAGGCCAGTTCCCCCTTTACCGATCTTGGTACTGAAAAAGGGTTCAAACAATTTTCCGAGGTGCTCAGCAGGCATGCCTACGCCGTTGTCACTAATCCCCAGCAGAACCTGGAGTCCATCCTGCGTGGCGTCAATCGTCAGCACGCCATCGCTACGCCCCTCAAACGCATGCAAGTAGGCGTTATTAACCAGGTTGATGACAATTTGCCCCAGTGGGCCAGGCAGACTGTCCATCACGATGCCAGAGGGAATCGTAACCACAACCTTGTGCGGGTGGCGCTTGAGGCTCGGGCTCAGCGTGTGAACAATCTCCCCGACCACCTCAGCCAGGTCAAAAACCCGTCGCTGCTCACTGGCCTGGTCTGCGGCCACCTGCCGAAAATCGCCCAGCAATTCAACCGCACGCTGCAGATTGCGCTGCAACAGCGCCACACCATCGGTGACTTCGCCCAGAAATTGGTCCAACCCCGATCGCTTGAGTTGCCCCGTCTGCACCTCGTGCGCCATGTTTCGCGCTTGCTCTGCCAGCGTACTGGCAACCATTTTGCTGTTGCCCAGGGGTGTACTCAATTCGTGCGAAACCCCTGCAATCAACGTACTCAGGGTGGCGCTCGCCTGACTCTGTGCGAGCTCCTCGCGTGATTGGTGCAAGTACTCCAGTGCCTGCTGCAACTCGGCCGTGCGTTGGGCGACGCGATCCTCCAGGTTGTGGTTCAGCTCCTGCACTTCACGCAGCGTTTTGCGCAGCATCAGTTGCGCACCCACGCGGGCCCGCACAACCGATGCATTCACGGGCTTTGAAATGAAGTCCACGGCCCCCAGGCGCAAGGCGGCTGTTTCTTCCTCGGGGTTGTTGTGGGCCGTGACAAAGACAATCGGGATATCGCGTGTGCGCGGGTCGGACTTGAGGCGGGTACACACTTCATGACCATCCATGACAGGCATCACAACATCGAGCAGGATCAGGTCCGGGACCTGCCTTGCACAGAAAGCCAAAGCCTGCTCGCCGCTGGTAGCGGAGCAGACTGTGTAGTCGTCTTTGAACAGTTGGTGTAGCAGCTGGATATTCAGGACTTGGTCGTCCACCAGCAGCAATGTCGGTTTATACGAATCAGAGCGGTGCATCGTGAGGACAGACTCTGCTACAGATCAAGCCAGAAGGCAAGCACCTTTTCCAAATCCGGCACGGCCCTACAGGGCGCGCACAGGGTCTCCAGTCTCTACTTGGCGGGCGCCACTGCGGTACCAAATGTGCCCGCCTTGACCAGCACCATGGTCTCAGGCTTGAGGTGTTTCCTGATACTGGCGTTCACCTGCTCGCTGGTAAGCGCATTCACACGGACGGGCAGCTCATCCAGCCAGGAAACATCGTAGCCGCGGTTCACGGCAGCCAGCAGCGATCCTGCCATGCCTTCGGTCGTCGTCAAAGCCACCTTGAAGGCACCAATCACATTGCTCTTGCGCGCGCTCACTTCCACTGGCGTGACTCCCTTGTCGTACCAGAGCTTGAGCTGGCGCTGGGCCGACGCAATGCCCTGGTCCAGCAGGTCTGGCGCAAAACTGCCACTCAGGCGCCAGTCACCATCATTGAACATATCGTTCTGGAGCAACGACCGTACGTCGTACGTAAGCCCTTCCTTGTCGCGCACATTGGCCATCAGGCGGCCGGTGAAACCATCGCCCAAAATGGCAGTGGCCAGACGCAGGGCCTGGTAATCCGGGTCGGTGTAACGCAAGCCACTGGGTTGGCCCATGACCACCGTCACACTGGTTTTGCCCTCCATGGCCACATCCTGTCTAGCGCCCGAAGCGGGAGCAGCCGGCTGGGCCGCGCGCAGCACGGCCTGACCGCCGGTCCAGCCGCCAAACGCACGCGCCACCTCACCTTGCAGGGCGGGGACATCCAGGTCGCCCACCATCACCAGCGTCATCGCAGCCGGGCCGTAGTTGGCTTGGTGAAACGCCAGCACATCATCCAGCGTGGCGGCCTCGATGGCAGCCAGCATGTCGTCCGGCGACACATTGCGGTTGGGGTGACCCAACGGATAGGCGGCGCGGTTGAACGCATCCGCGGCGCGGAAGTCGGTGCTCTCCAGGCTGCGCTTGATGCCACCGGCCATCTGCTTCTTGGCCTTGGCAAATTCTTCGGCGGTAAACGCCGGCGTGCGCAATTGCTCGGCAATCATGCCCAACACCATGGGCGCATCCTTCTTCAGGGACTTGGCGCTGATGTTCAGCACATTGGTGTCCACACCAAAATGGATGGACGCGCCCACAGCCTCCAGTTTTTCGGCAATGGCAAACTTGTCCTGGGCCTTGGTGCCCTGGTCCAGCAACATGCCGGTCAACGTGGGAACGGCGGGGTTACCACGTGCGCCCAAGGCCTTGCCAGCGGGCAACGATGCGCGCACGGTCACCACGTCCTTGACGCCCGTGGGGTATGCAATGAAGTCGATACCCGCCACCTTGCTGCGCTGCACGTTGGGCGCCATCTTGCTGCCATTGGCAGCGCCAGCACCGCCTGCGGCGGCACCGGCTCTGGCCGCCAAAGTTGGTGCCGCGGGTGCCGTCAGGCGCGGATCGCGGTAGTAGAACGCTGCGCCAGACGGCGTGTCTTTCAGGCTGGGTTTGCCCGCGCCCGTAGCACCGGCGCCTGCAGCGGCGGCGACTGTCGGCAAAAACCAGCCAGTGGTGCTGGAGTCTTCTTGCAAATATTTGTTCGCCACCCGCTGAATGTCGGCTGCGGTGACCTTTTTGATGGCTTCATCCAGACCGTAGAACAGCGTCCAGTCCCCCGCGCTGATGAATTCATTGATATTGCCGGCAATGCCGAACGAGCCATCGAGTTTGAAAGCGGAGTCGGCCGCATTCTTGGCCGCAGCGGCCTTGACTTCGACATCGGTCACGCCGTCTTTTTTCAGACGCTCGATCTCCTGCAAGACGATGGCTTCCACCTCGTCATGCTTGGCGCCGGGCGCCAGCGGCACAAACACCATGTGCAGGGAGGGGTCGGCCACGATGCTGAGGTCGGTTTCCACGCCGGTCGACAGATTCTTGTTGGTGATGGCTTTGTACAGGCGGCTGTTCTTGCCATCGGTCAGGATGGCACTCATCAGGGCCACCGCTGCAAAGTCGGCATCCTTGACCGATGGCACCTTGTGCGCCACGGCCACCACACCCAACTGCCCTGCGCGCTTGACCACGACGCGGCGCGGGCCGTCTTGTTTGGGCTCCTCGGTGTACACCACCGGAATGGGCTTGGGCGAGTGCGGGTATGCGCCAAACGACTTCTTGACCAGCTCCAACGCCTTGGCTGGGTCAATGTCGCCAATGATGGTGACGGTGGCGTTGTTGGGCCAATAGAAGGTGTCGTAAAACTCGCGCAGCTTGGCAATAGACACCTTCTCAATATCACTGCGGTGGCCAATGGTGCTGTGGTGGTAGGGGTGAGCGACAAAGGCGCTCTGGTAGATCTCTTTGTACAAGGCCATGATGGGTGAGTTCTCGCCGCGCTCAAACTCGTTGCGCACCACGGTCATCTCGGGCTTGCGGTCTTCTTCGCGCAGCAGCAGGTTGCGCATGCGGTCGGCCTCCATGCCCATGAGGGTGGGCAAGTGTTCACTGCCAACGTTGGCGAAGTAGTTGGTGCGGTCCAGCGACGTGGTGGCGTTGTACATGGCACCGGTGCGCTCCAGCAACTGGTCCACGTTGTTGCCCTTTTCGCGGGTGTGGTTCTTGGAGCCCTTGAACATCAGGTGCTCCAGCAGGTGCGTGGCGCCGGTGGTGCCGGTCACCTCGTTGCGCGAGCCCACCCTGTAGGTGACCATGAAGGTCAACGTCGGGCTGGAATGCTCGGGCATCAGCAAGACCTGCAAGCCGTTGGATTTGAGGATGTATTCGTCAATTTTTCCCACGGTTTTGACGTGGGCATAGCCGTTGACTGCCACCGGTGCCGCTTGTAGCAGCACCGACGAAAGCAGGAGGCCTGCGGAAATAAGGAGTCGTTTCATGGTTACCAAGGGGTAAAAAACACAAGGGGCAGACGTTAGCACAGGCGTGCAACCCTGTGCTTGGGGCAAACCATTGCCCGCGCGCCCCCCCCCCCCGGACCCGTTCGTTCAGTCCTGGAAGTACCAATACCCGGCATTGACCCACTGCGTGAGTGCCGCCACGAAAGGCGGGTTTTTGAGGCCCGTGCGCAGCTGGGTATGACTGACCGCATCGTGGTCACACAGTGCTATGGTGGCAGCCTGCGCTTTGGCGCCAAAAGCATGGCGCTCGCCATCCACATAGCAAACGCCCTCGCCCACCGTGGCGTCCACGTAAAAGCAGCGCAGCCCGCCGGTGCGCACCAGCGGCTGGGTCTTCAGGGTGTTGAGCAGGTCTGCCTCGTCCATGGGGTCGTCGAGCGCTTGCAGGTCCAACTGGCATTTGGTTCTGGACAGAAAGCTGCCGGCAAAGTCGGCCACCAGAGTGTCGTCGTCCAGAATGGACTGCAGCTGCGCCTTGATGTGGGCAAAGTCCGTGGCGTTGATCTGGCCCTGGTTCTTGTGGATCGGGCGACCCGGGTCGCTGAACAGCGTGCTGCCCAGATTCTTGTCGATGACATGGTCGGCCAGACCGCTGAGCATGTCGCAGGCCGATTTGCCTCTGAAGCCGACGGAGAAGCTCATCGACGTTTCCAGCGACACACCGTCGTGTGGAAAGCCCGGCGGAATGTACAAGATGTCACCCGGCAGCAGTTCCACGTCGATGATGGCTTCGAACGGGTCCACATGCAACAGCGCCGCGTGCGCCGCAAACTGGCGGTGCTCGCCGCGGTCGCCCACGCGCCACTGGCGCCGCCCGGAGCCCTGGCAGATGAACACGTCGTACAGGTCAATGTGCGGGCCCACGCCACCCTTGGGCGTTGAGTAGCTGATCATCACGTCATCGAGGCGCCACTTGGGGATAAAGGCAAAGGGCTTGACCAGCTCGGCCACCTCGGGTGACCAGTGGTTGACGGCCTGCACGATTAGCGACCAACCAGTCTTGCCCAGGTGGTCATACGACTCAAATGGCCCGTTCTCGGCTTGCCACTTGCCGCGCTTCTTGTAGACCAGGCGCGAATCGACTTGCTCTTCGCAGGCCAGACCGGCCAGGTCTTCGGGGCTGATGGGGTCCACAAACTCCTTGAACCCCTGGCGAATGACCACCGGCTTTTGCTGCCAGTAGTGCTGCATGAAGTGTTCGAGGGTAAAGTCCGAGAGAGCGAGTTTGAGGTTAGGCATGGGCGGCGATGGTAGTGGTGTGCGGCGCAGCAGTCACGGGTCAACTGCCCAAGTATTGACCTGGCGCAGAAGCCAGCCAAATTGAGCCACGCTCCGCAACACCCTAGCGGCGCTCTTCCACAGGGAGCGAGAAAACCGTCAGGCACGCCAAATTGCCCATTGGCAGCACCATGCAAATGCAGTCGGACGGCAACATCACGGAGTAGCCGAGGCCGAGCACACCTTCACCACGCTGCTGCAAGACCAGTTTGGCGTGGGATGGATGGTGATCGTGGCTGAGTGCTACGTTTTTAATAGCTTAAAACTCAATAAAAACGAGGGCTATAGATGTTTTTCACCTGCAGGTAGTTTTCAAGGCAACTCTTTGAAGCCATGCGCCCACTTGACAGTTTGTCCGGCATACACTGCCAATAACAACCCAGAAAGCCACCATGTCCATCACCCTGCAACGCAAACAGAACACGGCATTGGCCCAGACCATCCACATCCGAGATCACCTGCTCGACGCCGATGTGTCGGCAGCCGAGGGCGGCGCGGATGAGGGCCCTAGTCCGCACGATTTGTACGATGCGGCCGTGGGAGCCTGCAAAGCCTTGACCGTGATGTGGTTCGCCAAGAAGAAGGGCATTGCGGTGGACGATATCCGCACCGAATTGGTCAGCGACGCAAGCCAGGAGCGCGCTGGGGTGTACCGCATCACCAGCAAGCTGTTGATCAGCGGCACGTTCAGCGATGCCGAGTTTGCGCAACTGGTAGCGGTGGCAGAGAAGTGTCCCGTACACAAGCTGATGACCACTGTAACCACAGAGATCACCACCCAGGTGGAGCGTGCGCCCGCCACCCCGTGATGGGTTCACGGAAGCAGCAGCGTCGGCCCTTTGGCGACTTACCGCCAGCCGCGATGCCAGCCGTGGCTCGGGTGGCGCCAGCCCCAGCCAAAGCGACCGTGGTGCTGCCATGCATAACCTGGCGCGGGTAGTGCGTAGGTGGGGGCTACGTAGACAGCACCCGGTTGCGTGGCATAGCCCTGACCGCGATGGCCGGGGTTCGTTCCATAGCCATAGGGCGCCACCACACAGCCCCCAAGGGCGGCTGTGGCGCAGACTGCGGCAATGATGTGCTGGGTTGGAAATTTCATTGACTTGCTCCAGGTGTTAGTCCGTGCCTCTTGCGGCCCCTGTACAACGCCGCTCCCCGCAAATTCAGAGACTCAACCGATGTAAAGCTGCCGTCAAAAGTGTGTTCGCCGTGTTACAGGTGACCCACACGCACGCTGTGTCGCATAGGCTGCAGCGCCGGCTATCAGCGCTGGATGGCTTCGCTTACCATGCTGACGATTCAACAATGCCCGCAGCCGGGCCCCCATGGAGAGTGCTATGTTCAGTCATGTAATGGTCGGTGTAAATGACCTGGAGGTTTCCAGAAAGTTCTACGACGCGCTCTTGGGCACATTGGGCATTGCGCCCGGCGCTGCCAACAAGAACCGCTATTTCTACCGCAGTCCCACGGGAACCTTTGGGATCACCACCCCCATCAATGGCGAACCCGCCACGCACGGCAATGGCAGTACCCTGGGCTTCACCATGCAGTCGCCAGAACAGGCCGATGCATTCCACGCGGCGGGCGTGGCCAACGGTGGCACCACGTGTGAAGAGCCCCCAGGATGGCGCGACGGCGCGGTGGGCAAGCTCTACCTGGCCTACCTGCGCGACCCCGACGGCAACAAGCTTTGCGCGCTGCACCGCCCCGCCAAATAGGGCATTTGACTCGCACTACTGCTTCAGGCCAACACACCGAAACGTCAGATTCAACCTACGCCGCCCCAGAAGCGCATGCTCGCCATCGGCCAGCGCATTGACCCCGTGGTAGGCCAAGCGTGATGGGCCGCCCCACACCACCACGTCACCATGCACCAGCCGGTAACGCTGCGGGCGGTCTTTGCGGCTGGGTGTGCCAAACAGAAATACCGCCGGCAGCCCCAGGGACAGCGACACGATGGGCGCACGCAGGTCCAACTCGTCTTTGTCCTGGTGCAGCGAGAGTTTGGCGCCAGGCACGTATTCGTTGATCAGGCAGGCATCGGGCGCAAAGAGCGGGTAGCCCGCCTGCGAAGCGGCGCGCTGGGCCAGCTCTAGCAGGCACGCTGGCATGGCCGGCCAGGGCTGGTTTGACGGCGGGTCACACGCGCTATAGCGGTAACCGCTGGCGCTGGATACCCAGCCCAGTGCGCCGCAATTGCTCATGGCCACCGACATGGTGTAGCCGCCGGGGGTTTGCAGGTGGCGCAAAGGGGCTTGCTGGAGGACGGACTCGACGGCTTGCAACAGGGCGGGTGCGCCGTCGCGGGCAAAGCCGTGCAGCAGAACCGCGCCAGGGGCGATGGGCGTTGGCGCGGCATCGGCTTGCAGGTGCAGATCGTCGAAGAGGTCCATGCGGGCTACTTCTTCTGCAGCGCCTTTGACGCGCGTCGCGCTGTGGGTGCCAGGTAGTTCTGGTCCGACACCACGGACTTGCCGGTCTTGCTTTCCAACTGCCTGCGCGCTTGTTTGGCGATGCCACCACCCGCCTTGGCAGCCAGGGTGTTGTCTGCCATGCCCGTTGCATCGGTGGTCTCGGCAATCTGGCGCGTCGATAGTTCGGCAAGGGCGGTGAAGATGAGTTCGGCCTCGGTAATGTGATCGCGCAGGTTGTGGCTGCTGAGCCCTTTCGCGGCCTTGTGGTCCTTGACGCTGATGCCGCTCCATTCGGTGTGGATGATGTTGGTGAGGATGGCAAATTCCTGGCCGGACCGGATGTCGTGCTCCCGCCAGTAGTCGGTGAGCTTGTTGCGTGTCTCCTGCCCCGTCATGCGCTGCTGGATCCACTTGTCGCTGCGGCCGTGCTGCTGCCAGGTCTGGCGGGCGCGGTCGAGTGACAGGGCCGGGTCGGCCATTTCTTGCATGCGCTCGTAGCCCACTTTGGCGAGCCAGAGTTTGATGGGTTCGGCTTTGGGACTGGGGACGGATTGGACCAGGCGCAACAAGGTTTCGGCGGTGGCTACGTCGGTGAGGCGCTGCTTGCCATCTGCGGCGGGCATTTTCAACTGGTGACAGTTTGTCACCAGTTGACTTCCCTCCTTGTCCAAGCGGCGTTTGAGCTGGTTCCAGTATTTGCGGGCGGTCAAGTCATCCGGCTGTTGTGTCAACACCTGCATCACATCCACCACCGAAAACCACCACGTCTCAGTGTCCTCGTCAAACACGCGGCGAATCGACTGGCCGTCGAAATCGGTGGGCAAAATCTTCATGACTGGATTCCCGCAAATAGATATACTGTATTTTTGCACAGTACAACCCCACCTGCAACCATGCCCATCACCCCGGACACCCTGCGCCGCTACGCAATAGCGCGCACCTTGTTTGCACCTACCACGCTGCCCCGGGCGATAGCCAAACTGGGCTTTGTGCAGGCCGACCCGATACGTGCCCCGGCGCGTGCGCAAGACCTCACGCTGCGCCACCGCGTCAAGGGCTACCGGGCAGGCGATCTGGAGCGGCGCTACGCCGCGCTGGACATTGAAGAAGACTTCTTCGTCAACTACGGCTTCCTGCCGCGCGCCACGCAGGCGCTGATGCACCCGCGCACACCCCGCACGGCACTCACCCCTGCGCGGCGCAAGCAGATAGATGCGGTGCTGGCCTTTGTGCAGGCGCACGGCGTGGTGCACCCGCGCGCGGTGGACGCGCACTTTGCCCACGGCAAGTCGCAGAACTGGTTTGGCGGCTCCAGCAATGCCAGCACCCAGCTGCTGGACGACATGCACTACCGCGGCCTGCTGCGCATTGCGGGCCGTGCCAGCGGCGTGCGCACCTATGCCGAGCGCATCTCGCCTGAAGCCCAGACCCAACCCGACGATCCGCAACAGGCCCTGGACGCGCTGGTGGATGTGGTCGTTCACAAATACGCACCGCTGCCCGAGCGCTCCCTGGGCGAGCTGATCAGCCACCTGCGCGGCGGCGCACCGCAATGGGCCCACTTGCGCCGCGACGCCCTGGCGCGTGCCAAGGAACGCCTGGCCAGCGCCACCGTCGATGGCCAGACCTACTACTGGCCCACCACCGAAAACCCGGCATCGCGCCGCCATGCGCCCGATGAGGTGGTGCGCCTGCTGGCTCCGTTTGACCCACTGGTGTGGGACCGCCGCCGCTTCGAGCACCTGTGGGGCTGGGCCTACCGTTTTGAGGCCTACACGCCCGCCCCCAAACGCGTGCGCGGCTACTACGCGCTGCCGCTGCTGTGGCATGACCAGGTGATCGGCTGGGGCAATATTGCCGTGGTCGATGGCGCCTTAACCTCCGACCTGGGCTACGTGGCTGGCAAGCCACCGCGCGGCACTGCGTACAAGGCGGCGCTGGCCGACGAACTGGACCGGCTGCGCGCGTTCCTGCACCTGGCCAACCCGTAGGCTCCACCAGAAGAAGTGCGTGCTGGTTGACGCAATGGCGGAACACCGGATTTCCATCCACAATCAAATTTGCGCCTCACTGCAAGCGTATCCACCCCACCCCGGAGCCCCCATGCAACACGGCTACACCATCCTCTACGTGCCTGACGTACCCGCCACGCTCAAGTTTTACGAAGCCGCCTTCGGGCTCACCACGCGGTTTCTGCATGAAAGCGGGGACTATGGCGAGCTGGAGACCGGCAACACGGCGCTGGCGTTTTCCAGCCATAGACTGATGCAACAGCTGGGCAAGAACCCGCAGGCTGCCAGGCCCGAGGCCCCCTGCTTTGAGATTGCGCTGTGCACCCCGGACGTAGCCGCCGCGCTGGAGCGCGCCCTTGCCGCCGGGGCCACACCCATGCGCCCGGTGGAGGTGATGCCCTGGGGCCAGACGATTGCCTATGTGGCCGACATCAACGGCTTCTTGGTAGAGCTCTGCACGCCCATGGCCTGAAGCGCGGTTTATTTTTCCTGGCTGAGCCGTATTTCTGCAAATACGCATCACTTTTTGAGCCGTATCGTTCAAAAAGTGCCTCATGCCCACTGTAAGACCACATCCCCGCTACGTCTGGCAGCACCCCGCATGGCCGCAGGTCACGTTCGATGCGGCTGCGCTGGCCCCGGCGCTGGACCAGGCGCGGCTGGAGCTGGACCGCCTGCTGGAAGCCGGGCATGTGGGATCGGGCGGTGGATTTCTGGGCGGAATGACCACCGAGAAGTACGCCAAGATCACAGGCACTTCAAAAGCCACTGCCACCCGCGATTTGGCCGATCTGCTGGCCCATGGCCTGTTACGCGTGGAAGGCGTGGGCTAAGCCACGCGCTACGCGGTGCACGTTCCCGGCTGGGAGCAGCCGGCACTCAAGCTCTGAGCGCACGCCGGTTGATCTTGGATTTGCTACGCAATTTATAGCTCTATGCGCAGTGTTGACGAGGGCTAGCGGCCAATTTGTTACAAAGTCTTTAGCCCTGACAATCCCAGCATTTACTGCCCGGCGCACAATGCCTTCATCCAAGGACTCCCCGCATGCGCCGCCGCCACCTCTTCCCCATCGCCCTGTGCCTGCCGCTCGCCCGGCTGGCCTGGGCGCAACAACAGCCCGCCGTCCCCGAGCCTGAAGAAGAAGACACGGCGCAGGCGCTTCCGCACTACAAGGTATCTGCCGCGCGGCTGCAGGCCGCCGTGGCGGAGCGCTTCCCGTTGCGCTACCCGTTGAAGGGGCTGATGAATCTGGATGTGCAGGTGCCGCAGTTGCGCCTGCTGCCCGCGCTCAACCGCATGGCCGCCGAGATGGTGGTGCTCGCGGCGGGCCCCGCTCTGCAGCGCCGCCACCAGGGCACGCTGGAGGTGGAGTTTGCGCTGCGTTACGAGGCCAGCGACCACACGGTGCGCGCGCACCAGTTGCGCCTGGCGCGCCTGCAGTTCCCCAGCTTGCAGCCCGGCGTGGTGGCGCTGCTCAACACCTATGGCCCCGCGCTGGCCGAGCGCACGCTGCTGGAGGTGGTGCTGCACACCCTGCGAACGCAAGACCTGGCGTTGCCCGACACCCTGGGCATGCAACCGGGCTCCATTACGGTGACTGGCGAGGGGCTGACGATTGGGTTTGTGCCGAAGGCACGGTGAGGCGTTTTGCCAGGCCGTGCTGGCGGTCGAATCGGCACCACCCTACTCGACCACAATTTCCTTCAACTGCCAGGCGGAACGGTTCCGGTACACCGCGTCCTGGAGTTCGGGAAGGCTGTCGTAGGGGTAGACGATGAACAGCGGGCCCTTGGTGCGGGGCGGTATCGGCTGGCCGTTCATGCGATGGGCCAGCACCATGTCGAACTGCGCCGTGTCGCTAACAGGAATGCTGGTTTTGTAGTCGTTGACCGCAATGGCCTGCAAGGCCGTGCCCTGGGCTTTGGCCGCCGCCAATACGTCACGCAATAAGGGGCCTGAGAACTTGACCGGCAGGCGGTCCCAGGGGGTGCTGGTGGTAAACGTTTTCTGCGGCAGCGCTTCCAGCATGGCCATGTCGAACTCCGCGCCGCGTGGGGAATTCTTGTCCGCAACCTTGCCAGTGATGGTCAGCACCACCTTGCCGGTGGCAGGCTGCAAGGCCTGGACGGGACCCGCCAGCAAACACAGCAGCACGGTTGCCAGCACACCGAACCCAACGCGAAATGAATGTCTGCGCATGGCCATGACTCCTGGTTAATACTCCAATGCTGACCCGATTCAAGCAGCTTGAGCCGCCGCAGGCAAGAGCTTTTCAATGGCGTCAATGTCCACGTCGTCAATTTGAGCAAGCTGCATATATTTATCGGCAAATTCCCGCCACACCCCGCTGTGCAGGAAATAGCGAAAGAGGTCTGCATCAATGTGCTGGTCCTTGGCCATGAAGGCCATGATGCGCAGGGACTCGGTCAGGGTCTTGGCGGCCTTGTAGGGCCGGTCCGCCGCCGTCAAGGCCTCAAAGATGTCGGCCAGCGCCATGACCCGGTCAACCACGGTGAGTTGGTCGGCGCCCAACTTGCGCGGATAGCCTTTGCCGTCCATTTTTTCGTGGTGGGTGGCGGCAATATCGGGCACGCGGGCCAGGTGGGCGGGCCACGGCAGCCGGCGCAGCATGATCAGGGTTTGCACGATGTGGTCGTTGATCTTGAAGCGGTCTTCTTCGGTGAGCGTTCCGCGCCGCACGGACAGGTTGTAGAGCTCGCCCAGATGCTGCTCATTGCGGGGCAGCGGCATATCAAAGCCGTAGAGGTTGTTGGGGTCGCCTTTCTCCACCGGCGGGCGGCGCATGCCCCAGGGCACTACGTGGTCGGGGCGGTCGGCCAGCAAAGCTTCCTGCACCGGCAAGGTTCGTGCCTGGGGTGCTGCGGCGGTGATGCGCATGAGCTCTTGCGCCGACAGGCCCAGCCGGTTGTCAAAGTGGCGTGTCCACGGCGTTTGCGCCAGCGCGCCCAGGCGGGCCACGTCGGCCTCGGCCATGGACTCTGCGCCGACGTTGCAGCGCGCGACAAAGGCAAAGTCGTCCTGCAATTGCGCGCAGCGCGCATCCAGTGCGGCCTGCAGAGCGGCGCGGTCGCCGCCCACTGTTCCCCCTTCAGCCACGCCCTGCCAGAACGCCAGTTCGGCATCGCGCAGCAGCACTTCAAAGCGCATGCGCACCTCATGGATGCGGTTGTAGATGGTCTCCAGCTTGGTGGCCTTGTCGATGATGTGCTCGGGGCTGGTCACCTTGCCGCAATCGTGCAGCCAGGCGCCGAGGTGGAACTCATAGCGTTCGTCGTCCGTCATGGCAAAGGTGGCATAGGGGCCTGTGGTGTCGGCGGCCATGCGGTCCACCACCATGGCCGCGAGTTGGGGCACGCGCTCGCAGTGGCCACCGGTGTAGGGGCTCTTGGCGTCGATGGCATCGGCCATGAGCTTGATCACCGCGTCGAGCAGGGCCTTTTGCGCCTCAATCAGTTGACGGGTTTCGATGGAGACGGCCAGCATGCCCGAGAGCTTGGTCACAAACTCAATGAATGAAGCCTCGGCATGCCCTTCGTCACTGGCGTACTGCAGCACCAAAAGGCCCTCAACCCTGCCGCTGCGCCCCCGCAGCTCGACCTGCAACTCGGTAACGCCTGGCACCACTTCCTCGCGCGTGCCCGATGGCGTGGGCAACGGGGTGTAGTGGATGCGCTGGGCATCGCGGTGGACGAGCGTGCCATCGGCGGCGGCTTGCTGCATGGCGCCATCCGCACCGTCGCTCAGGTACACCACGCCGCCGACGCAGCGCGTGGCGCCAATCATTTGGTGCAGGACCTGGGACAGCATGCGTTCGACCTGGGGCTCGCGGGCCATGTTCTGACTGATGTCCAGAAAGGTCTCGATGGTCTGGCCCATGTCGGTCATGACAGCGGAGAGGTTGTTGACCTCTCGCACAAAGCTGGCGCGCGCCGGTACCCGGTGGAAGTCAAACTGGCTCATGCGCTTGGCCAGCTCGCTGAGCCGGTCCAGGCTGCGCCCGATAGATGCACCCGCCAACCAGCCCACAGGCATCAGCAGCAGCGCCATGCCAACAATCAGGGCCACCAGGCGCAGCGCCTTGGCCTTGAGGTCGCCCAGCAGGTCATCACTGGGGGCGGCGACCAGCAGGTGCATGCCCTCTGCCGACCACACGTTGAACGGCAGCGTGACGCCCAGCCATTCGACACCCTCCACGTCATAGGACATGACCTTGCCATGTGGCAGATCCATGGCATGCAGCGCCGTGAGGCTGGGAACGCCCAGATCTGCCAGGGGCTTGAAGTCGAACCGGTCTTCACTTCGCACCAGTACCCGGCTCATATCCGGATACGCCAGCACCTGGCTCTTGGCGTTGACCAGCGCCAGCTGCGCGTTGGGGCTGGTGCGCATGTCAGACAAGCTGGCGGCCAGGTCGTTCAGCACCACGTCGATGCCGAAAATGGCCTTGCCGTCGGCACTGGCCTGGCTCAGCGTTATGCCGACCTGGCGGGTCGTGAAGAAGATATAGGGGTCTGTAAAGACCGGGTCCACACTGTTGGTGGCCGCCTTGAACCAGGCACGGGTGCGCGGGTCGAACTGGTAGCCGGGCTCGCTGCGCCTCTCCAGCAGGCGCTTGCTGGTGTCAAAGAACAGGTATTCGCCTTGGGGTTTGCCACCAACCCGCTCGACCGACTGCACCATGAAGTTGGCCTTGGGGGGCGCCGCAAACCGCTCCCGCAGCGCCGGCAAGTCCAGGGGACGAATCAGGAAGAAGGCGCCATCGGCGTAACCGACATAGACCGCGGAAATCAGGCCGTTGGCCACCAACGCATCCGAGAGGATGGCGATGCCCCGCAAACGCTCCTGCGTGGTTGTGGCATCCACCAGGGCGGTGGAGGAGAGCAGTCGCAAGGTGGCTTGCGCGGGCTCCAGCATGCGATGGGACTTCTCGGTGATGAGCAGCCCCGCGTCGCGCGCCGATCGGGCGGCGGCGTCCACCAGCGACTGCCTGGCCCCGATCCATCCCAGGCTGATGATGCACAGGGCCAGAATGACCATGGCCATCACCACGACCGATGCGATGGTCAGCTTGATGGACCAGCCCCGCCGGGGCGGGGTGATGGATGGCGCGGGCGCTAAAGTCTGCATGGCGGCTTGCTCCCTGGAGTCATTCCAGACGCACAGCTTAGCCCAATTCGCTTCACGTTCCGTGGCCCAGCTACCGGGGTGACCGCCGCCGATAATCGGGCTTCATGCCCCAAGCACCCCACACACCCCATGCGCCTCACGCCGTCTCCCTCCTCCGCACCGAGCGATTGGCCCGAAGCGCCAAGCCGTTTCGCGCCCGTGGCGGTCCGCGCGGGGAGCGCTGCGCGGGATGCCGCCTGGTGCTGAGCCATTGCATGTGTGCGGTACGCCCGGTGGTGGCAACAAATGCGGGGGTGTGCCTGCTGATGGCCGACATCGAGCCGCTCAAGCCCAGCAACACGGGCTGGCTGATTGCCGATGTAGTGGCCGACACGTTTGCCTTTGGCTGGGCCCGCACCGCGGTGGACCCCGCGCTGCTGGCCCTGCTGGCCGATCCGCAGAGGCAACCGTATGTGGTATTTCCGGGCGAGTTTGTGGCACCCGAGCGCGTAGTGACGGATGTGCAGCCGGTGCCCGGCAAGCGCCCACTCTTTGTGCTGCTGGACGCCACCTGGCCCGAGGCGCGCAAAATGTTCCGCAAGAGCCCGTATCTGGACCACCTGCCGGTGCTGAGCCTGGCCTCAGAGCAGATATCGCGTTACCAGCTGCGCCGCTCCCGGCGCGATGACCACTTTTGCACGTCCGAGGTGGCGGCGTTGTGCCTGGACCTGGCCGGTGAACCGCTGCCAGCGCAGACGCTGGAGGCGTATCTGGATGTGTTCACCCACCACTACCTGCAGGCCAAGAACCAGCTGCCGGTGCAGTGGGACGATGCGGCACACGCGCGCCTGTGTGGTTTGCGCCTGGCGCTTCCAGTTAACGAAGGAGCATGAGTGAAATCTGCGGATAAGAATCTGTTTGACGAGGCGTACTACCAGCGCTACTACTTCAACAAGAAGACCAGTGTGGTCGACCCCGAGCATGTGGAGCGGCTGGGCGCGTTTGTCTGCAGCTACCTGCAGTTCATCCGGGTGCCGGTGCGGCGCGTGCTGGATGTGGGCTGCGGCATTGGGCTGTGGCGCGATGTGGTCAAGCGGCACTACCCGCACGCGCAGTTCCACGGCGTGGAGTTCAGCGAGTATTTGTGTGGGCGCTTTGGCTGGGAACGCGGCTCGGTGGTCGACTACCACGCCAGCGCCCCATATGACCTGGTGATCTGCCAGGGCGTGCTGCCCTACCTGAGCGCAGCAGACGCCAAGCTCGCCATGCACAACCTGGCACGCTTGAGCTGCGGCGCGCTGTACGTGGAGGCCGTGGCGCGCGAGGACTGGGAGCAAGACATCGTAGACGACACGCTGACCGACCCCCGGCTGTTCAAACACCGCGCCCAGCTCTACCGGCAGGGCCTGGCGGAAGGCTTTACTGAGCTGGGCGGCGGCGTGTGGCTAAGCCGGCAGGCGGACCTGCCGGTGTTTGCGCTGGAACGGGCAAGCGATCGCTAGACCCTAAGCGGCCGCCACCGCGTAGTCCGTATAGCCCTTGGCACCCGGTGTAAAGAAGGTTCCCATATCGGGTGCGGCCAAGGGTTGGCCCTTTTGCATGCGTTGCACCAGATCCGGGTTGGCGATGAAAGCGCGGCCGATTCCGACCAAGTCCACCAGGCCATCGTTCACCGCCTGTTCACCAGAAGCCTGGTCAAAACTGCCGCCAATGAAGAAGGTGCGCGGCCACGCCTTGCGCAGCGCCTGCTTGAACGCCATCGGCACCACGGGCGCACCCATGGCGGCGTGGTCCACGATGTGCACATAGGTCAGCCCTGCCTCGGCCAGCAAGGGCAGCAGCTTGAAATAAGTTTCTTCCAGCTCGGGGTAAGCCACCATGCCGGAGTTGGTGCCGAAGGGCGACAGGCGAATGCCGAGCTTGTCGCCGCCAATGGCGGCAGCGGTTTCGCGCGCCACGTCCACTACAAATTTGATGCGCTTTTCGACACTGCCACCCCATGCGTCGGTGCGCTGGTTGGTCGTGGGGCTGAGGAACTGTTCCAGCAGATATCCGTTTGCGCCGTGCAGTTCGACACCGTCAAAACCGGCGGCAATGGCGTTCTTGGCGGCCTGCACAAACTCGGCCTTGGCCTGCGTGATGTCCGCATCAAGCATCTCCTGGGGCACCGGGTAGTTTTGCATACCCAGGGAGTCGGTGTACATCTTCTCAGCCAGAGCCACAGCGCTCGGGGCTACAACCTTGGCGTCAGCCGCCATATTGGCCGGGTGGCTGACGCGCCCGGTGTGCATCAGCTGCGCGAAGATCTTGCCGCCCTTGGCATGCACGGCGTTCACCACCGGCTTCCAGGCCTGCACCTGCGCATCGCTCCACAGGCCGGGAATGCGGGCATAGCCCTTGCCGTTGGCCGAAGGCGCAATGCCTTCCGACACGATCAAGCCCGCCGTGGCGCGCTGTCCGTAGTACTCGGCCATCGGATCCTGCGGCGTACCGGTCGCGTCTGCGCGGCAGCGTGTCATGGGGTTCATGACCAGGCGATTGGCAAGCAGGATATTGCCCATGTTGTAGGGTTGAAAGAGTGCACTGGTGGTGGTCGTGTTGCTCAAGGAAGGCTCCGATTTCTGGGTTGGTGAAAGTTAAGGGCAGGTTGTGCTGAGGTGACCAATTGCAAGGCCGTCAGACTGTGTGGGTGCGGGTCATTTGTGATGAAGGTCGTTAGAGCCTGCCCTGCTGGCGCAGCAGTTGCGCCCGCTCACGGATGCCGGCCTGACCCTGGCGCAGGGTTTCGGCACTGGTGTGCACCGAGTACGGCCCCATGAACAAGTCATGCGGATGCTGCACGCCTGAGCCGAGTACAAAGGCGGTGTCAGTCTGCGCTTCAAAGGTGATGGCGCTGCCGGATGCGTCAAACGCGACCAATTCACCCGTGGTAAGTGCTGTGGGTGCCGTCAATGCGCCCTCGCCCACGGCCACCCAGGCCACGGTGTGGCCCCTCGGTGGTTCAAAACGCCAAGTCTGGCCAGCCTTCAGGTGCACGCCCAAATAGGTCATATCGGACGGCGCCGGTATCGGGCTGGTCTGGCCGCCGTAGCTGCCCAGCAGCACACGCGCAGGGCCAACCTGGGGCACGCGCTCAGGCCCCAGATAGATGCTGTGCGCCGTGGCCAGCTCCAGCTTGGGCGGCATTGCCACCCAGAGCTGAAAGCCCAGCACGCGCTCAGTATTGATGGGCGAGCCCGTGTGCCAGACGCCACCGCCGGCCATCATCCACTCCACGCCACCGGTGGGCAGCGTGCCGCGCGCGCCGTCTTCGCCCGTGGTGTCCTCGTAGCCAGCCTGTCCATGGATCAGGTAGGTGAGCGTGGCAATGCCGGAGTGCGGATGCATACCGAACTGCGGCGGCTGGCCGCCAGCCGGCGCTTCAAAACGGTCCAGAAAAATAAACGGCTTGAGCACCTGACCCAGGTCCGACGGACTGACCAGTCGGGTGATGGGGCCGTGGCTGCTGCCACGGGTGCGGTGGAGGGGTGTGCGTAAATGCATGGTGTAGATAGCGTAAGGGCGCAAGCATTACTTGAGTAGATGCCACAATTGGCATTCACCATGCCGTTTTTGTTAGGTTTCACCGCCGGGCCGCCCCAAGGTGAAACAGCCCCCGTGGGGGGCAGGGAGCGACACGAAGTGGGCGACCGTGGGGGCCAGAAATACCATGCTAGACCTGAACCGGATGGCCTTGTTCGTGCAGGTGGTGCAAGCGGGCAGCTTCGCCGAGGCATCCCGACGCCTGGCCATGCCTCCCACCACGCTGAGCCGCCAGGTGGCGCAGCTGGAAGACGCGTTGCAGGCCCGCTTACTGCAGCGCACCACGCGCAAGCTGACGCTGACCGACGCCGGCCGCACACTGTTTGACCAGTGCGCCGCGCAGATTGACGCGCTGAACAACGCGGCCAGCCAACTGGCGGGTGAGAGCCAGGCACCCACGGGCAGCATTCGCGTGGCGGCGTCGGCCGGCTTTTTTGAGTTCTTCCAGATGGAGTGGATCGCCGAGTTTTTGGACCGCTTCCCCCGCGTGCAGCTGGAGTTTGTGCTGGCCGATGCCATGGCCGATTTCATTGGCGAAGGAATAGATGTGGCGTTTCGCGGCAGCCCGGAGTTGCCCGACTCCAGCCTGGTGGCGCGCAAGGTGGCCAGCGGCTACCTGGCCCTGGCGGCCAGCCCGGCCTACCTGGCGGCACGCGGCACGCCGCGCACGGTGCAAGACCTGGCCGCCCATGACTGCATTCGCGCGGTCGGCCAGGCCGGCCCCACCACGTGGCGACTCAACGGCCCCGATGGCGCCACGCAGATCGCGGTCAACGGGCGCTTCAGCGCCAATTCCGGCCCGGCGCAGAAGAAGGCAGCCATCGGCGGCCTGGGCATTTGCCTGCTGCCCATCAGCTCGCTGCAGCAGAGCTTTCTCGCCGGCGAACTGGTAGAGGTGTTGCCCGGCGTGGCCAGCAGCGTGGGCAATATGTATGTGGTCTACCCCAGCCGCCGCCACGTGCCGCGCGCAGTGACGGCGTTTGTAGAGATGACGGTGCAGCGGCTGGCACCGTTGATCCAGTCACCGGCCACCCCTATCACACCAGACGCTCCATGCGGATAGACCTCACAAACCCCATGACGGTGGGCAGGGCCTCCAGCCCGGCAATCGCCCCGCGCAGCACGCGCAGCTGCGTGAAGTCCGTCAGCACGACCACGGCGTTCAACTGTGCATCATCAGGATGCTCCAGCACTTCCAGTTGCTGCACGCGCACATCCGCCTGCGCCAGATGGCCCAGGATTTTGGGCAGGGTGCGTGACAGGCTGGCCACATCCAGGCGCAGGTAGTAGGCCGTCTCCACGTCATCGATAGCCGCCACCGGCAACTCGACGATGGCATGGTGCTGAAACGCAAGCGACGGCACGCGGTGCCGTTGCACCAAGCTGCTGGAGCGGGCCAGGTCCACGAGGTCGGCAATGACGGCGGAGGCCGTCTGCTCGGAGCCGGCACCGGCGCCGTAGTACATGGTCACGCCGGCGGCATCGCTCTTCACCATCACGGCGTTCATGGAGCCGTGGACCTGGGCCAGCAAATGCTCTGCCGCCACCAGGGTGGGGTGCACGCGCAGCTCCAGCCCCTGCGGGTTGCGCCTGGCAATGCCCAGCAGCTTGACGCGGTAACCCAGGCGCTCGGCAAAGGCCACATCGGCCGCATCCAATTGCGTGATGCCCTCCACGTGCACCTTGTCGAACTGGATGGGCACGCCAAAGGCGTTGGAGGCCAGCAGCGTCAGCTTGTGCGCGGCGTCCACGCCCTCCACGTCGAACGCGGGGTCAGCCTCGGCATACCCTTTGGCCTGCGCATCAGCCAGCGCATCCGCAAAGCTGACCCCCTTGTCCTTCATTTCGGACAGGATGTAGTTGGTCGTGCCGTTGATGATGCCCGCGATCCACTCGATGTGGTTCGCCGTCAGCCCCTCGCGCAGCGCCTTGATGATGGGGATGCTCACGGCCACCGCGCCTTCGTAGGCCACGACCACGCCTTGGGCCTGGGCGGCGGCAAAAATTTCGGTGCCGTGCACGGCCAGAAGGGCCTTGTTGGCGGTGACCACGTGTTTGCCATTGGCAATGGCCTGCAGCACCAGATCGCGTGCGATGGTGGTGCCGCCGATCACCTCAACCACGACGTCGATGCCCGGATGGTTGACCACCAGAAACGGGTCGTCAACGAGCTCCACATCATCGTCCACCAGGCTGGCCGCGCGCGCCAGGTTGCGCACCGCGACCATCGCAATCTCCATGCGTCTGCCGGTGCGGGCCTCAATCACCTCGGCGTTGCGTTGCAACACGGTGTAGGTGCCCATACCCACGGTGCCCAGGCCCAGCATGCCAATGCGCAGGGGCGCAAGGGCGTGCAGGGGCATCGCATGGGCATGGCGATTGACAGCAAAGCTGGCGTGATGATCTTGGTACATAAGAAAACTCTCTCCGACGAACAGTTGCTAACCCAGCTGCCTGTGCTGGGTATGTTCTATGGGGGAGAGACACCAGTAGGCAGCCGGAACGGCCACCTGAACGACGCTCAGGCGGCCGTGTTCATAATGGTGGTAATCATGTTGTGGGCGTCCATGGCCCTCGTGATTGCAGCAATCACGGGTGCCCCGCCACACACCGTTTGCACGGTGTTGATGGGGTTAGGCTTGGAACGGCACAACATGGGTTTGAGTATAACACGCCCGTTTGGCGCAACAGGTCGGGCGAACTGAGTGGATGGGTTCGACTACCATGCGCTCGATGAAAAGCAGCTACCCAGACCCCGCCATGGACCGCCCCCGACCCGAAGGCCGTTTTGTGCTGGTGCTCGGTGGCGCCAATATGGACATCTCGGGCAGCACCACTCAGCCGCTGGTGCTGTCCGACTCCAACCCGGGACGCATTCGCTGCGCGCCAGGCGGCGTGGCCCGCAACGTTGCGGAAAACCTGGCGCGGCTGGGCAACACCACACGCCTGCTGACCGCCGTGGGCGATGATCTGTATGGGCGCAGCCTGCTGGACACGACCCGCCATGCCGGTGTGGATGTGCGCGGCTGCTGGGTGCTGGCGGGGGAAACCACATCGACCTACCTGTCGCTGCATGGCCCCGACGGGGACATGGCAGTCGCGGTGAACGACATGGGCATTCTGGAATGCATCACGCCGGAACGGCTGGCGCCCCACGCGCCATGGGTACATCAGGCAGCAGCGCTGGTGGTGGACTGCAATCTGGGCGCGCAAGCGCTGGACTGGCTGTTTGCCAACCATGGCGCCACACCGGTTTTTGTGGATGCCGTGTCGGCTTTCAAGTGTGTGCGCGTGCTGCCCTGGCTGGCCAACGTGCACCTGCTGAAAGTCAACCGGCTGGAAGCCCAGGCGCTATGCCAGTTTGGCATCCACGACGAAGCGGGTATTGAGCAGGCTGCACAATGCCTGCACGCACTGGGCGTGGAGCAGGTCGTGCTCAGCCTGGGTGAGCGCGGCGTCTACTGGAGCGACCGCAACGCGGGTCAGGGCTGGCATGGTGCGCTGCCCTGCAGCGTGGTCAATGCCACCGGAGCTGGTGACGCTTTGATGGCCGGCCTGGTGCACGCCTTTGTAGCCCAGCAGGACCTGCGCGCGTCCATACCCTTTGCGCTGGGCTGCGCAGCGCTGACCTTGACGTCCGAGCAGGCCAACCATCCGGGGCTGTCGGTAACGGCCGTCACGCAGTGCATGCAGAATGCCAACCCACTATGACGAATACAAATTCCTATCTCGACATCCACCCCGAGGTTGCGCTCGCACTGGCGCACCGCAAGCCGGTGGTGGCCCTGGAGTCCACCATCATTTCGCATGGCATGCCCTATCCACAGAACGTGGCAACGGCCCTGGAGGTGGAGGCCGAAGTGCGCAAGCACGGCGCGGTGCCGGCCACCATCGCCATCATCAATGGACGGCTCAAGGCGGGCTTGACGGAGAGCGAGATCGAAGTGCTGGGCACAAAGGGGCGCAGTGTGACCAAAGTCAGCCGGCGCGATATCCCCTTCATCGTGGCGTCCGGTGCAGCGGGCGCAACCACCGTGGCGTCCACCATGGTGATTGCCGCCATGGCGGGCATACGCGTGTTTGCCACCGGCGGCATCGGCGGGGTGCACCGCGGCGCCGAGCTGAGCTTTGATGTATCGGCGGATTTGCAGGAGTTGGCGCAGACGCCGGTGGCCGTGGTCTGTGCCGGTGCCAAGTCCATTCTCGATCTGCGCCTGACGCTGGAATACCTGGAGACGCATGGTGTGCCGGTCGTGGGTTACCAGACCCCCTGGTTGCCCGCCTTTTTTACCCGTGACAGCGCGTTCAAGGTGGACTACCAGCTCGACACGCCACAGGCCATCGCCGAGGTCATGCACGCCAAGTGGGCCATGGGTCTGCGCGGTGGCATGGTCGTGGCCAACCCGATCCCTGAAGCCTTTGCGATGCCCCGGGCCGCCATCGATGCGGCAGTGGAGCAGGCGCTGCAGGAGGCGCAGGCGCAGGGCATTGGCGGCAAGGAGTCGACGCCGTTCTTGTTGGCCCGGGTTTGCGAACTGACAGGTGGCGACAGCCTGGCCGCCAACATCCAATTGGTGCTGAACAACGCCAGGCTGGCGTCTGCCGTGGCCATCGCCTACGGGGCATTGGGTTGACCGTGGTCATGGCGCCAATCACTTAGGTGACCGACGACCGCGTTGTTTGCTCCTAAGCTTGCGGGCGTCACCCACTACCCACACACACCTTTTACTGGAGCATGGCAATGAACGAACTCTTTTCCCTCAAGGGCCGCACTGCCCTCATCACCGGCGGCTCGCGCGGCATTGGCCGCATGATCGCCGAAGGCTTTTTAAGGCAAGGCGCCAGGGTCTACATCAGCGCGCGCAAAGCCGCGGCATGCGACCAGACGGCGGCCGAGTTGTCGGCATTGGGCACCTGTATGTCATTGCCGGCCGATGTGTCCACCGTGGAAGGCGCACGCATGCTGGTGGCCGCCTATGCAGCGCATGAGGACCAGCTCGACATTCTGGTCAACAACGCCGGCGCCGCATGGGGAGCACCGTTTGACGAATTCCCCGAGAGCGGCTGGGACAAGGTGGTGGACCTGAACCTGAAGACTCCGTTTTTCCTGACCCAGGCCCTGCACGGCCACCTGCGCAAGGCGGGCCAGAGCCGGGTCGCCAAGGTCATCAACATCGCCTCCATCGACGGCGTGTCGGTGAATCCGCAAGAAACCTATTCCTACGCGGCCAGCAAGGCCGGGCTGATCCACCTGACACGGCGCATGGCCCTGCACCTGGCCAAAGACAACATCGCCGTCACCGCTATAGCGCCCGGTGCCTTTGCGTCGGAGATGAACAAGGATGCACGCGACCACGCAACGGAGGTGTCGGCACGCATTCCCGCCGGGCGCATCGGCACGACGGAAGACATGGCCGGTGCCGCCATCTATCTGGCCTCGCGTGCCGGGGACTATGTGGTGGGTTCCACGCTGGTGGTGGACGGTGGCGTGACGCACGCGCGGGGGTAAATGGGCGCTTCGCACTGGAGCCATCCCGGCACACGCGCGGCCTTCTGGGCCGGCGTGCGCGATACCGTGGCCGTGGTTCCGTCCTACCTGCCATTCGCCCTGGTATGTGGTGTGGCATCGGTCAATGCGGGCTTAAGCACCAGTGCAGCGGTGGCCCTGCCGGCGCTGGTGTTCGCCGGCTCGTCACAGGCGGTGCTGACCCAGTTTATCCAGAGTTCTGCCTCCTTGTGGGTCGCCATTCTGTCGGGCTGCGTGATCAACCTGCGCATGGCGGTCTACAGCGCGGCCTTGAGCCCCAAGCTCAGGCAGTTCAGCACCGGTGAACGCATGCTGATCGCTGCCTTCTTGATAGACAACAGCTTCGCGTTCATGCAAAAGCGCGAGCTGGCCAACCCCAAGGACCCGCACCTGATTGCCTACTACGCGGGACTGACCACGGTGTTCTGGCCCAGTTGGCTGCTTTTTTGCATGGTGGGCATCTTTGCCGGCAACATCGTGCCGGCCAGCTGGCAGCTCGAATTCGCTATCCCGCTGTCCTTCATCGCCATTCTGGCGGGCTCGGTGCGCAGTGTGCCGATGGCAGCGGCCGCCGCCGTGGGCGGGCTTGCCAGCATCTTCCTGTTTGCACTACCGCTCAAGCTGGGTCTGGTGGCGGCATGCCTGGCGGGATTGCTGGCGGGCCTGGTGATGGAAAAAGGAGTGCAGTGGTGGACAACACGCAAAGCTGGATAGTCGTGCTGGGCCTGGCGGTCGGCACGTTCCTGATACGGTATTCCTTCATCGGCCTGCTGGCAGACCGCTCCATGCCGCATTGGCTGGATCGGGCGCTCAAACTGATGGTTCCTGCCATTTTTGCCGCCATCGTGCTAGGCGGCGTGGTCATGGTAGGCGGCCAGGTAGCCGATCTGACACAGTGGCCGCGCTATGCGGCGGCTGCGGTGGCCTTGGTCGTGGCCATCGCCAGCCGGGGCAGCATGCTGGGCACGGTGATAGCAGGCATGGCGACCTTGCACGGACTGCCATGGCTGCTGGGATGAGGCCACACGCATCTGGCGGGTTGCCGCCCTATGCGCAGGCAGAGGCCTTTGGAATGCCCACAGTCTGGGTCAGCAGGATTTGTTGGTCGGCATCCAGCCCCATGCTCTGCCCCAGCGCTGCGCGGTCGAACCAGGCGCGCATCACGGTCGCCAGACCGGCCGAGGCGCAATACAAGTAAACGTTTTGCGCCATGGCCCCCGCCGCGATGGACGCATAGGATTCACGGTGACTGGCCGGAATCATCTTCATGCGGCCATGGTCCGCCACGTACACCAGATCCAGTGGTGCGGTGTCAACAAAATCCTGATAGCCGGTCACACGCCGAACATCAGCGGCCGCCACCAGATGCAGCACATGCGCTGTCGGTTCATACCGGTACAGGCCGGTTGCCAGCGCCGCATACACCTCGACTTCCTGCGCATTCATGGCACTGGGCGCGGTGCGTCCACCCAGCTCTGCCCGGTTGACACCTCCAGCCGCCCACAACAGATCCGAAAGGCTCTGGTGGGGCAGTACCGCTACCTGGAATTCACGTTGTGACTGCCGCGCGGCCAGAGCCTGCATCAAGGGCATGCCGCCGACCATGATCGGGGCCGGCAGACGGATGGACTTGCTTGAATCGAACTCCAGCGGTGTTGGTTTGAGTTGTCCGATAAGCCCTAAGGCCATTTTTGTCAGCGTATTCATACGGCGGTCCTCCTGTTGCGCCATGGTACGGCGCGAGTTGCCGCTGTACTTGATTTTTGTCACTCCAACCATCTCACTGTCCCGTGACAGGCACTGCAGCCACCGGTTCGATCAGACCCCGCAAGACCTTGGTACCTGCGCGGCGACAATCAGGCCGTGTGCACTTTGTGCACAAGAGTCTCCCATCCATACCAGAATCCGCACCATGACCCAAGACGCAACCCCAGCAGACGCCCCCAAGCCGACCGAGATGTGCGAAGCCTGCGCAGGCATCCAGCAAAACTGGCGCAAAGCCAAAGGTCACCCCGAACTGATGCAAGGAACGCACCGCAACGTGGCGCACCGCCATGGCTCGGTCACCATCACCAAGTACCGCTGCGAGCGCTGTGGCACGGTGTGGGAGTATGAGAACAACAAGGTCAACCGCCAAGCGGGCTGGTCGGTCATAGCGCGATAGGCGGGCAGCGGCTCAGGCCGTAATGGCCACCAGCACACTGCAATGTGCGAGACCAATCAGGGACTTCGAGACCGAGGTCTTCCACCAGCGTGCGGCCCAGCCGTTCAGGTGCTTGTGGCCCACCACGATCAGGTCGGCTTCTATTTTTTTGGCGTACCCCGTAATTTCCTCCACCGTATCCCCGGTCAGCAACATGCCCTTGGCCTGGTAACCCGAAGCCTGAAGACGCTGCAAGCCGTCCTCCAGCACGTTTTGCATGCCCTGCCTTTCACGCTCCATCATGGCGCTGTCGTACACACCGCCTTCGATGGAGACCAGGCCGATGGTGATGGGCAGCACGGCCACCAGTGCCAGCTCCGCCTGGGACCACTGCGCCAATTCCTGGCAATCGAGCAGCGCCTTCTGGCCGCTGGGTGATCCGTCATAGGCAAGCAAGATCCGTTTGTACATGGCGTCCTCCTGAAGTGATGGTGCGTGCAAGGTCTACCGTGCAAGCATAGGCCGCCTTGGGCATTTGGGCAACCCATGGCCGGGGCACAATGGCAGCCATGACGCAACCCTCCACCGCCAGCATCCCCCATTCCATCGCCAGCAAATGGCCCGCCCAGCACCCCGAACAGCTGCAGCTGTACTCGCTGCCAACACCCAATGGCGTCAAGGTGTCCATCCTGCTCGAAGAGCTGGGGCTGCCGTATGAGGCGCACCTGGTCAGCTTTGAGACCAACGACCAGATGTCACCCCAGTTTTTGGCGCTCAACCCCAACAACAAGATACCCGCCATCCTGGACCCTAATGGCCCCGATGGCCAGCCGCTGGCGTTGTTCGAGTCCGGCGCCATTCTGATCTATTTGGCCGAAAAGACCGGCCATTTCATTCCTCAGGATGCCGCCCATCGCTACGAGACCATCCAGTGGCTGATGTGGCAAATGGGCGGCGTGGGACCGATGTTTGGTCAACTGGGTTTCTTCCACAAATTTGCCGGCAAGGACTACGAGGACAAGCGCCCGCGTGACCGCTACGTGGCCGAAGCCCGGCGCCTGCTGGCGGTGCTGGAGCAGCGGCTGCAGGGTCGCACCTGGATCATGGGTGACGACTACACGATTGCCGATATCGCCATCTTCCCCTGGGTGCGCAACCTGATCGGCTTCTACGGCGCCGGTGATCTGGTGGGCATCCAGGACTTTGCTCAGGTGCGCCGCGCGCTGGATGCATTTGTGGCGCGGCCCGCGGTGGTGCGCGGGCTGGTGATGCCCAATCGCTCCTGAATTGATAGCTTAATTGACTTATTCCACGAGGGCTAACGGCACTTTATTCAAAGTCTTTTCGTGAAACGTGCCTCTTGACCGCATCTGGAGCGTCACTCCCGCGAAACGCAACCACAATGCCAATTACCGCGCACATCAGCGTGGACATGGCCAGCGCTATGGACAGCGGCATGCGAGGGCCGGCCAAAATGGCGGTCGCTGTCCAAGTGCGTGCAGTACACGCCGGCCCACGGGGAGTCGAACAAGAAAGGAATCACCATGCAGTCTTTGTTTCACCTGGCCTACCATGTGCGCGATCTGGACGCGGCGCGCCATTTCTACGGCACCATCCTGGGCTGCCGCGAAGGACGCAGCACCGACACCTGGGTCGATTTTGACTTCTTCGGTCACCAGATATCCCTGCACCTGGGCGCACCGTTCGCCACCAGCAACACCGGCAAGGTAGGCGACCACATGGTGCCTATGCCGCACCTGGGTGTCATCCTGCAGATGGTCGACTGGCAGGCACTGGCTGATCGCCTGACCGCACAACAAATGACGTTCGTGCTGCCACCCAGCATTCGCTTTGTTGGTGAGCCCGGCGAACAGGCCACCATGTTTTTTCTGGACCCGTCGGGCAACCCGATTGAGATCAAGGGGTTTTCCAGTCTGGGTGGGGTCTTTGCAACGTAGCGCAAAACCTGCCTTGAACACGGAAAAGGGATTCAAACGAGAATCCGCCCTTCCCTTTACGAAAGCTCTCCGTGACCCACCCTGTTTACACCGCCTCCATCCCTGTTTTTATCCAGATGCTGGGCGGACTCCAAGCAGTTCTGCGCAAAGCCGAGGCGCACGCCACCGAGAAGAAGATTGATCCCAACGCGCTCTTGCAGGCACGCCTGTTCCCCGACATGTTTCCCCTGCTGCGCCAGGTCCAGGTGGCATCGGATTTTGCAAAGAGCGTCTCGGCGCGGCTGGCGGGGGTGGAAGTCCCCAAGCTCGACGACAACGAACAGACATTCGCCGACCTTCAGGTCCGTATTGAGGCCGTCCTGGCCTTCATGCGCGGCCTGGACGTGGAGCAATTCGCGGACGCAGCACAGCGGGAGATCATCACCCAGGCCGGCACCCCCAAGGAAAAGCGCTTTTCCGGACAGTCCTACCTGTTCAACTACGGCTTGCCGCACTTCTTTTTCCACACCACCACCGCCTACGCCATCCTGCGCCACAACGGCGTGGAGATTGGGAAGAAGGACTACATCGGGACGTATTGATGGACGGGGCGTTTGCCGCTGCCTTGCAACGCTTACCATGTAACCATGACCATCGCCAAACGCCCGCGTATCGCCCTCATTGCCCACGACCGGAAGAAGGACACCATCGTGGCATTGGCCCGTGAATTCGATCACTTCCTGAACCAATGCACGCTGTGCGCCACGGGAACCACGGGAGGTCGCCTGGTGGATGAAGTCGGCCTGAACGTGGATCGCTTGTTGAGCGGCCCCTGGGGTGGTGACCTGCAGATAGGCGCCCGCCTGGCGCAAGGTGAAATTGACGCCGTGATCTTTCTACGCGACCCCATGACCCCTCAACCCCACGAACCCGACATCAACGCCCTGGTACGGGCTTGCGATGTGCACGACGTGCCCTGTGCGACCAATTTGTCCACAGCGCGGCTGCTGCTGGCCAGTCTGGCCGCATCCCACTAAACTTCCCAACCCTTTCTTTTTGAGGTTTTCCTATGCAATACCGTCGTCTTGGCCGAAGTGGCCTCCAGGTCAGCGCCTTGTCACTCGGCTCATGGGTGACCTACCACAACCAGGTGGACGTGGGGGCGGCCAAAGAAATGTTGGCAGCTGCGTTCGATGCGGGTGTCAATTTTTTTGACAACGCCGAGGTCTATGCGCTGGGCAAGAGTGAAACCGTGATGGGCGAAGCCTTCAGGGCACTGAACTGGCCGCGGCTCAACTACGTCGTGTCTACCAAGTTCTTCTGGGGCTTGTCTCGCGACGGCAATACGGTCAACCGCAAGGACACGTTGAATCGCAAATACCTGATGCAGGCCATCGATGGCTCGTTGCAGCGCATGGGCCTTGATTTCATCGACCTCGTGTATTGCCACCGCCCGGACCCCCACACCCCGATCGAAGAAACGGTGCGGGCCATGAGCGACATGATCACCCAGGGCAAGGCTCTGTACTGGGGCACCAGCGAGTGGTCTGCCAGCGACATCCGCGCGGCCTGGGAGATTGCCGAGCGCCACCACTTGCACAAGCCGGTGATGGAGCAGCCGCAATACAACGTATTCACCCGTAAACGCGTGGAGGTGGAATACGCCCGTTTGTACGAAGACATTGGCCTGGGGCTGACAACCTGGAGCCCCCTGGCCAGCGGCTTGTTGACCGGCAAGTACCGCAGCGGGGTGCCCGAAGGCAGCCGGGGTTCGGTGAAGGGCATGGACTTTTTGCTCAAAGGACTCACGGATGCAGACCGGAATGCTGCCGTAACAAAACTGGAGACCATTGCAAATGAACTGGGGTGCACACTGGGCCAGCTGGCCATCGCCTGGGCGGCACACAACCCACGCGTCAGCACGGTCATCACGGGCGCGTCCCGCATGTCGCAGTTGCAAGAAAACCTGGGTGCCATGGACGTCGTCGATAAACTCACTCCGCCGGTCCTCGAAGCGATCGACGCGGCGACCCTGGCGCTTGCAGAGTAAAACGGCGCGCTTAGAAGTGCAGTGCCGTCGTCACCCAGGCGCGCCGCGTGAATGGGACCTCACCGGCTCGGTTTACGGTACCGTATTTGGTGTAGTCGTCCTTGGCTGCGTTTTGCACCACCATCGCCACCTCGGCATGGCGTCCATGCTCGAACTTGAAGGACTTCGATAGCCGGACATCGATACGGTGCATGCTGTACTCCGGTGTGACATCCGACGAGACGTCCAGAACCCGGACTTGGTCCCTGAAGTAGTACCCGGCACCCAAGCGCCACGAATCTGGCAGCGCCAGCGACAGCAACAGGCTCCCGCTATTGGTGGGCGTCGACTCAGGGAACAACGCGAGGTACTCGTTGTTGTAATAAGACTGGACCAGCGTCCCAATACCAGGGTCGTACCACTGCGTAGGTAAAGCATCCAGGCTAGCCGATGAACGTTGCCGTGCGTAATTAGCAACCAAAAAACTCCGGCCTTCATCCCACCGCAGCTTTGCGGTGACCTCCAGGCCCTGGTAGTCGGCAGCGAGCAGGTTTTTGAAGCCATCACCGCAACGCGACAGATCTGCGCACTTGTCCCACCAAATCAGATTGCGCACGGACTCCGAATACAGGCGAGTGTCAACCGACAGGCCAACGGTTGGAAACTCAGCCATATAGCCAATCTCCCGCGAGACCACACGCTCAGGCGTCAGCGGCACTACGGGCGGCACATACGCCCCGCCCCAGACGGTGTTGTCGGCAGCGATAAATGCCTCCGACATCACCGGGCTGCGGGTTGCGTGAGAGATGCCAAACCGCAGGGTGTGCTGCGGTGTGATGTGGTAATTCAACGAGGCGCGAGGCGATTGGCTGCGGTTGCCCATGCCGTCGTCTTCCAGCATGGTGCCAAAGTTCAATACAGCTGCATCGTTTACGCGCCACTCATCGTGGATAAAAAACTGCCACGGATTGACCGTATAGGGGCGCGCAAACAAGAGTGGGAAGTCGGCGTGGTCGCTGCGCACGTCGACCCCCCAGACCAAACGGTTATACGCATTCACGCGATAGGTGTTCTGCAACTCCATCTCAGTGCGCTGGGTGAACACATTGCGCTCGGTAAAACCTTCGGCCCGGGTCTTACCGATGATCTTCCCCTCGCAGATATCATTGAGAATGCAGATATAGGGATCCCGAAAGCTGCGTGCTGCGCGCGACAGCGTCAACTTGGTCTCATCACCACTGGGCCACACATGCAACCAGCTAAGCTGCTGGAAATCGCTTTTTGCACGCGTGTCCCGGAAAGCGTCTTCGGGTCGACCTTCAATGCCCAGTCCATACACACCATCGCTGCTACCCCATTGCATATCAAGGCTGTCGCTTGCACTGGGTCGGTAGTTGCCACGAAAATTGAATACGCGGGTCGCACTGTGGTCATTCAGGATCGCGCTGTCCAAACCACGGTCCGAGCGATAGCCGAAAGACGCACGGTAGTCAAAATTGCCCCCGGCGTGCCCAAAGCGGACCAGTGCGTCTGACGCGTGACCGCCCGTCAGCGACACACTGGTGCCCTGCTGGTCGGATGCGTCCCGCGAGATGATATTGATCACGCCATAGAACGAATTCGACCCGTGTGACGCAGACGATGGCCCGCGCACCACTTCGATGCGCTCGATGTCCTCGGTCAGCAAGGGCAAGTCGGCCCAATGCACCCCCCCAAACGGTGGCAAGTAGGCACTGCGTCCATCAATCAAAACCTGCATACGGTGCGCATACTCGTCCGAAGATCCGTGCAGGGCAACCACAGGGCGGTTGGCATCCGCAAAACCCACATACATGCCGGGAACCAGGCGCATCAACTCGGGCACGGTGCGAAAACCCGATGCCTCTATCATCTTGCGGTCGATCACGGTCATCGCACTGGGCGATTCTGAAACCGGTTGAGACAACCGCGAAGCGGTTAAAACCAGCGGGAGGTCCTGGGTAAAAAGATCTTCTTCCGGCGGGCTCGTTTGCGCCACACAAGGCGACGCAACCAACCACAGACCGGAGACCAGTGCTAGAAGAGGCACCCAAGAGGAATGGTCTGAAGTTTGCATGGCTAAAAGTGGATTGTTCTACGCCATGATGCCATGCTTATTTAGACGCGTGCACCCTGCGTCGTATTCTTGCCTGCATTCTTGGCCGCGTACAGCATCTGGTCAGCCGTTTCGCTGAGCAACTGTAGCGATTGGTCCGTCCCCGGATGCGCAGTCGCCACGCCAATGCTGATGGTCACATGCGGATTCACGGTTGATTGAAGGTGGGGTATGCGCAATGCTGCCAGACCGGCGTGAAAGTATTGAGCCACACGTAGCGCGTCATCCAGATCGGTATCGGGTAGAACGGCGGCAAATTCCTCACCCCCATACCGACCCACAAAGTCGCTGGGGCGCTGTACACAGGCCTGTAGCGCCTTGGCGACGCGCACCAGGCATTCGTCGCCGCTACCATGGCCGTAGTGATCGTTGAACTGCTTGAACTGATCAATGTCGATCAGCACAAACGACAGCGGCGAGCCGGTCCGCACAGCGCGCACCCATTCCTGCTTGAACGTCTGGTCCAGCGCGCGGCGGTTGGGGATCTCGGTCAATGCATCGATAAACACCAGATTTTCGAGCAGGCTGCTTTGCCTTTTCAACTGGATGTGGACGCGAATCCGCGCCTTGACAACGGTCTGATTGAACGGCTTGGCAATATAGTCCACCGCACCCAGTGAAAAACCCATGCTTTCGTTTTCGACGTCGGCCATAGACGTCAGGAATATGATGGGGATGTCCTTTGTCGTGGCCTGACCTTTGAGGCGGCGGCACACTTCGTAGCCATCGATGCCCGGCATCATGATGTCGAGCAGAATCAGGTCTGGTGGTGTATCCGAGTTGGCGATTTCCAGCGCCCGCTCCCCGCAATTGGCGACCTTGACCTTGTACGTATCCTTGAGCAGGCTGCTCATCAGCGAAAGGTTGGCGGGCGTGTCATCCACCACCAGGATCGTTGCCTCGCCGGGAGATTTTGGCAAACTGTTCATGTACGCATTCATTTCATGTGAACGTCAATCCAACTTGATATCCATCTTTGCGGCAATTGCATCCAGCAACGTAAGCGCTTCTCTCAGCGAAAAGTTCTCGACCAGTTCTACAAGACAACGAAAATCCTCTTCCAGCCCGCTGCCCGGACCATGCACCGCCAGCGAAGCAACGCGATTCAGCGCCTCGGCATCGTCGTCCACCAACAGTTTAGCCATTTCGCGCAACAGGGGGGCCAATTCGGCGGCATCGATCGGCCCGGAAGCTGCAGGCAAGGCTCCGGCAACGGGTGGCAGCGCGCGCTCAATTTCCACGAGTTGCAGTACCAACGACTCTTCAACTTCTGTCACGAGGGTCTGCGGGACCAGGCCAGATTCAGGGCGCAACGCGTGCTCCAGCTTCTTGGCAGCTTCAAACAGGGCGGTCGCACCGATACTGCCGGCAGCCCCTTTGAGCGAATGCGCGAGCCGGTGCGCGGTTGAGCGATCACCCGCCGCAATGGCGGCACGAATCTCGGTGCCATTGGAAGAATGCCCGTCGCGAAACCAGCCAAGCATCCTGCAAAACAAGTCGCCATCCCGCCCTATGCGGCCCAGTGCCCTTCGGCTATCCAGCCCGGAGACGTAGGGAACGGGTGTGGTCCGGGGCGCGGGCTGCTTGATGGTCGCCAGCGCCGCCGGCGTCCCCGGCCGCACCCAGCGTGCCAGTGCCGAGAACATCAAGTCCATATCGATGGGCTTGGCAATGTGGTCGTTCATGCCGGCAGCGGCGCACTTTTCCCGATCGCCTGTCATCGCGTTGGCCGTGATGGCGATCACCGGCAGCGTCGCAAATCGCGGCTGGGCGCGTATCAGGCGCGTCGCCTCGAAACCGTCCATGACCGGCATCTGGCAGTCCATCAGCACCGCGTCGTATTGAACGCGGTCGATCTTGTCCAGTGCTTCCTGGCCGTTGCTGGCCACGTCCACCTGGATGCCCGCCCGGCCCAGTATTTCCAGCGCCACTTCGCGATTCATATCGTTGTCTTCGACCAGCAAAATGTGTGCGCCGCTGAGTGCCCGCGCTACATCCGCGCGCACATCCCGTTCTGAGCGTGGGTGCGCGCCCGGTCCCGTTTCGTTCCCCAACGCCGTCATGATGCTGTCATACAGTGTTGAAGGGGCGACCGGTTTGATGAGTAGCCCGTCGATATTCACACCCGAGTCCTGAACCTGCCGGAGCACTTCCTCCCGACTGTGGGCCGTGACCATCATGCACATGGGCGTAGTGGCAAGGACACGGTCGGCCTGGATCCGCCGAATGGTCTCCACGCCATCAATGTTGGGCATGTGCCAATCCACCAAGACCAGTCCGAATGGCTCGCCCGCCTTCTGTGCCTGCTCCAGTGCGTCCAGCGCCTGTAGACCGCCCGTGACACACACTGCTTCGACGTGCAGGGACTGGAGCATGCCCTGGAAGATGTCCCGCGCACTGGCGTTGTCGTCCACCACAAGAACCCGCAGCGGCCCCACCGGCATCCCGTCAACCGCGCCCTGGATGGGCCCCGCCTGCAGCCCGAAGCGCGCGGTGAAGAAAAAAGTACTGCCGGCCCCAGGCTCGCTGGTCACGCCCATCTCACCGGACATCAGCTCGACCAGGCGTTTGGAAATGGTCAACCCCAGTCCCGAGCCACCATACCGGCGCGTGGTGGAGTTGTCTGCTTGCGAAAACGCATTGAACAGGCGCCCGATCTGCTCTTGGCTCAGGCCGACTCCCGTGTCGGAAACGGCAAATCGCAAATCCACGGTTTCCGCCCCCACGGCAACGGGGCTAATGGAAATCGTCACTTCTCCATGCTCCGTGAACTTGATCGCGTTGTCGACCAGGTTGGTCAGAATCTGGCGCAAGCGCAGCGGATCACCGACCATTGCCAACGGCACGTCGGCGTCGATTTTGAACAGGAGCTCCAGTTCCTTTTTTTGCGCCTTGACAACGGCCAGGTCGGTCACGCCGTGCAACACATCCTCAAGTCGAAATTCAATATGCTCGAAGCTGACTTTGCCCGCTTCAATCTTGGAAAAATCAAGTATGTCATTGATGATGCCCAGCAGGCCCTTGGCGGCAACTTCGACATTCTCCAGATAGTTGCGCTGTCGACCGTCGAGCCTGGTCTGCAGAGCCAAGTGCGTCATACCGATGATTCCATTCATCGGTGTGCGGATTTCGTGACTCATGTTGGCAAGAAATTCGCTCTTCGCTGTATTGGCCGCTTCGGCTGCTGCACGCGATGCCTGGTCGGTGAAGGACAGCTGCTCCAAGGCGCGATTGCGCTCCTCCAGTTGCTCGGTCCTTACCGCCACGAGTTGCTCCAGATTGGCATTCACTTCGAGCATGGCGTCGCGTCCACTCTGTAGCTTCGTCGCCATCTGGTTAAACCCGTTTTCAAGCTCGGCGAGTTCGCCCGTCGATTGGGCCAAAATCCGCGTTTCCAGCTTGCCCTGCGCCATGCGATTGACGCCATTGAGCAGGGACGACAAGGGCCCCGTAATATCGCGGCTCATCCGCAATGCCAGAACCGTGGCTGCCGCTGTGCCGAGTGCACCAATCAGCAGACTGATAAGAATGAACATTCGCTTGCTGTGCTGGCTGTTGGCGGTGCTGAGTTCAAGGTAAACCATCCCCAGCAGCTTGGGCTTGGCATCCGGCTTGGGCGTTGTCTGGTCCAGCAGACCAAAACTGTCTCCCTGCGGTGCCTCCTGATAAATTGGCGCAGCGAAGACCACGGCATCCTGCTCGTCCTGCAAGACTTTCGCCTGCTCGACGACCCCACCATGGCTACGACTGAATTTTCCGGGCTTTCCACTGAGTGCCAGCACCCGGTGTTCGGCATCGGTAATCATGACCGCCTTGGCGTCGTCTTCCCGCATCACCGCCTGGGTCAGCGCCTGCAAGACCTCCCGGTTACCCGAGAACGCGCCATATTCACTGGCCGGGGCCAGTTGGCGCACGATGACGGTTCCCCGCACCTTGAGTGCGCCGTCTATTTCGGTGATACCCACCGCGACAACCACCAGCGTCAGCAACACGGTGATGAGCCACGCTGGAGCGAGCGTCAACAACAGAATGCGATGGGTAAGGCGCAGGCCTCTCATGGTGCGCTCTCCGGTATCTGCTTGAGCCTGTTGAGCAGCTGCACTTCGTCTTCCATTTTCAGCTCCAGTGAGAGCTGCACTTGTGAATTGACACGGACGGAAAAGTACCGTGGTGATTGCGGGGCCGGCAGGCCCCCGCTGGCGGGCAAGTTCTGAATGATCTCGACCACTTGCTGTGCAATCTGTGCGGGCTCACTAAAAACAGAGGCAAGCGCACCGGCCTTGACGTAAGACGGCGAAAACCCGAAAAGTGGAACCTTGGCCCGGTAACTGGTCAGCAAGATGCTGGCAATGTTGCTGCGGTTGTAGATGGATGAATCGGGCACCGCCAGCAAGGCATCACTGCGGGCAAGCAACTGCTTCAGAGCCGGCAACAGGTCCGCCTCGTCGTCGGCAACCTCAATATTTGCGCTCAATCCCGCTGCTTTTGCAGCCGCCAGTAACACGGCGCTGAGCTCCAACGAGTCTTTGCCCAGCAAAATGCCAACCCGTCGCCCTGGCAATGCATAGCGAATCAGCGCCAACTGGCGTGACCAGGGTTGATCAAAATAGACGGCTGAAAAAGATTTTGAATCCTGTGTTCGCGCGTTGGAAAGAGACAGCTTGCGAAAACTTGCACGTGGCACCAGCACGTTCAGCACGGGTACGGAGGGTGGCTTTCGCGCCATTGCAGTCATGGCCGGCGTACCAACCGCCACCACCAACTGGCCGCCCCCCCCACGCGCGAGCTCGTCACTCTTGTTCAGGGACAGGACACGAATCGGGGTTTTTGTGCCCCCCGCCAGACCAAGGCCTGTACTGAGACTGCTGGCGAATTCAGAGTAGGCGCCGCCATCTTCGCTCAGCAATACAGTAACACCCTCTTGCGCAAAAGCGCCAAAGGGGAAACTGAGGCAAGCCACAACGATGGCGTATAGAAAACTCAACCGCATGCAACCAAGTATCGCACTGCCCTTCGCCCTTACACTGGACGTTTATTAATTCAGCCCGTTAGACCGCGCAGCCCTGCCATTCGGGCCATGCAGGCCCAGGGCTTGAACGTGTATTGGAGAGGCTTACCCATGTCAAAAACCATTCCCGCAACGCTGATCCCGGGGGACGGCATCGGCCCAGAAATTGTGGATGCCACTCTGGCAGCGCTGGATGCGCTGGGTGCTCCCTTTGAATGGGACCGGCAGATTGCCGGCCTCGGCGGCATGCAGGCTGCCGGTGATCCTTTGCCTCAGGCTACGCTGGACAGCATTCGGCGCACCCGCCTGGCGCTCAAGGGCCCGCTGGAAACCCCTAGCGGCGGTGGCTACCGATCTTCTAATGTGCGCCTGCGCGAAGAGTTTCAGCTCTACGCCAACCTGCGCCCTGCCCTCACCATCATTCCAGGTGGGCGCTTTGACAAGATTGACCTGGTCGTGGTCCGCGAGAACCTTGAAGGCCTCTACATCGGACATGAACACTACGTGAAGATCGATGACGACCCCCACGCCGTGGCCATGGCCACCGGCATCAACACCCGTGCCGGCAGCCGCCGCCTGCTGGAGTACGCGTTTGAACACGCCGTCACCACCGGGCGCAAGAAAGTGACGATCGTGCACAAGGCCAACATCATGAAGGCGCTGACCGGCATCTTTCTGGAAACCGGGCTGGAGCTGTACGAGCGCAAGTACAAGGGCAAGTTCGAACTCGATACCGTCATCATTGACGCCTGCGCCATGAAACTGGTGCTCAACCCCTGGCAGTTCGACATGCTGGTGACCACCAACCTGTTTGGCGACATCCTGTCCGATCTGGTGGCCGGTCTGGTCGGTGGCCTGGGCATGGCACCCGGCGCCAACATTGGCGCAGACGCCGCCATCTTTGAGGCCGTCCACGGCTCGGCGCCAGATATTGCCGGCAAGGGCATCGCCAACCCGATAGCCCTGCTGTTGGCCGCGGCCATGATGCTGGACCACTGTAAGCTGCCCGACATGGCCAGCAAGTTGCGCCGCTCGATTGACGAAACGCTCAACATCGACAAGGTCCGTACCGGCGACCTGGGTGGCACGGCCAACACCGCAGCCTTCACGGCCGCTCTGGTAAAGCGCATCCAAAGCTGACCTCGCGCCCTTGAAGCCGTACCCCAAGCCGGTCGTCTACGAGAGTCTGACCAGCAAGTCCCTGTTTTTCTCGGCCCAGGATGTGCAAAGCCGAATGCACATCCTGCGGCCCGACGAACTGCAGTTTGAGTACACCAAGATCATGATGGGGTTTCTGCTGCACAACCCCAAGCCCCTGAGCATCGCCATGATCGGTCTGGGTGGGGGGTCGCTGGCCAAATTTTGCTACCGCCACCTGCCGCGCACCGACATCGTGGTGGTGGAGATCAATCCGCATGTACTGGCACTGCGGGATGCGTTTGCCATCCCGCCGGACGACCATCGGTTTAGCGTGCAATTGGGCGATGGTGCCGAGTTTGTCAAAGAAGAACACCAAAGATTTGATGTGCTGCTGGCCGACGGCTTTGACATTGGCGGGCTGCCCGAGGCGCTGTGCTCACTGCAGTACTACGACGACTGCTACAGGCTACTCAATCCGGGGGGAATGTTTGTCGCCAACCTGCATGGCTGCAACCTGCTCTTTGACGTAGTCCTGGACCGCATCCAAACCAGCTTTCAGGGATCGCTGTTGACGGTCAAAGACCCGGACGCCAGCAACCGCATTGCATTTGCGGTCAAGGCAGACTCGCATGCGCTGCAGTCTATGGCCAGCGTCCGTCGCCCGGACGGATTTGATGAACTGGCCTGGCGTGCGTTGCTACCCAGTCTGGCCCGCGTGTTTCTGGCCTCCAGAGAGCTCACGCGCAACGCCCGCACAGAGCCTACTGTCTGACGAACGTGAGGACACACGCCCGCAATTCTTGTCGGCGACCAGTCCCCCGCCCTCCGTCGAACTGTGCAACCACTTGGTAAGCGTATGGCGACCCCTTGCGTACGCCCTTGACACTAAACTTGGGGTCGGCGGTGAGGCCCTTGGCATGGAACAACGCGCTGCCATCCGCCTGAATATCACCGCGCACCAGCAGCCACCCCGGGTTTCCCTCGGTGCCGATTTCACCGCGCAGCGCGCCGTCTTTGACCTCGGCCTGCAACTCCACGGTGTAGCCCGCAGCGCCATCCTCGTGGCGGGGGCACTCCACGGTGACCCGCCATACACCATCAAACCCGGCACGAATCGCCGGTGGCGTCGGCACTGGTTTTTGAGGTTGCACCTTGGGCTCCGGAACAGCCCTGACGGCTGGTGTGGGGGCGACGGGATCCATTGCTGCGGCCTGGGCTAGAACCACGGGCTTGGCCGGTCGGGACGCGGCCGTCGTGTCACGTGTCCGCGCTGGCTCCGGCTGCGCCAGTGGCCTTGCGACGGATGCGCTCACGCCACTTGGTGCTGCGCTGACTTGCAGTGCTGGGGCTGATACGACCGCCATCGCGGGCTCCACAGCAGTCGGCACTCGCGCAACATCATTCTCACCACCGAACCGCACCCAACCGCCCTGCCAGGCCAATGCAACCCCCACCACCAGAGTTGCCACTGTAGCGACAGCCCATGGGAAGCGTCCCGGCGCAGTGCTCGGGGATGCCAGTGGCGGCACGGCCGCCGCCACTGGCAAACGCAAGGGGAGCGACGTGCCTGATACCCGATAAACGCGAATGGGACGCGAAATGTTTTTTAGGGTTTGTTCGCCAATGTCGTGAAAGCCCAGGTCCAGCTTGCCCGTAATCTGGTCGTAGACCGACGACGAGATGCAGATTCCACCCGACTCTGCCATCGTCTCCAGACGCGCGGCTACGTTGACGCCGTCTCCCAACAGGTCATCGTTCTTGACCACGACGTCGCCCAAGTTGACGCCGATCCGGAAATGCATCTTGCGGTGCTCGGGAAGCGAGTCGTTGCGCGTCTTGAGTGCCTCCTGAATCTCAACCGCACAGCGCACGGCCTCCACCGCGCTGGAGAATTCAGCCAGCACCGAATCCCCCGCCGTGCTGACAATGCGCCCCTGGTGGAAGGCGATGATCCCGTCAATCACGGCGCGGTGGGCAGAAAGCACCTGGATAGTGCCTTCTTCGTCCTGCCCCATCATCTTGCTGTAGCCCACAGCATCCGCTGCGAGAATGCAGGTCAATCGGCGTTTGAGGCTGGATGGGTCCATATTGCGCTCCATAAAATATTCTGCGGCACAGAAAGCCGCCAAACGCCAGTATCGCGCCACAGGCGTAATTTTTGTACCCTAATCGGCCATCAACGTCACGGACTTTCAAATTGACCATGATCACGCTATACCAATACGAGCCCGCCATGGGCCTGCCCAACGCCAGTCCGTTTTGCATGAAATTGGAGACTTGGCTGCGCATGGCGCAACTGCCCTATGAAGCGCCGCCTCCCACTTTGCGTGACGTGGGTCGTGCACCCAAAGGCAAGATGCCCTACATCGTGGACGGGGGCAGAACCGTGGCAGATTCGACCTTCATCATTGACTACCTCAAGGCGACCTATGGCGACCGCCTGGACGCGTGGCTGACGGCGGAACAGCGGGCCGTGGCGCTGGCGTTTCAACGCCTGATGGAAGAAAACCTGTATTGGGCCGTGGTCCATACGCGCTGGATAGACCCCATGGGCTGGGCGCAGACCCGGACTGCATTTTTTGGAAGCATGCCGGCGCCGCTCAAATGGATCATCCCCTCGCTGGCTCGACGCGGGATACGACAGCAGTTGCGCGGGCACGGCATGGGTCGACACAGCGAAGAAGAGATCCATGCCATTGGCCAGCGCGACATCACGGCGCTGGCTGACTTCCTGGGCAGCAAACCGTACTTTCTGGGCGACCAACCCTGCACGCTGGACGCGACCGCGTACGCTTTCTTGGCCAACCTGCTGTGGGTTCCGGTGGAGTCCGCGCTCAAGCTGCACGCGCAGCAGTACCCGCAGTTGCTGGCCTATTGCCAGCGCATGCGCGAGCGGTACTACCCGAATTGACTAGTTGTCGCTGTAGCAACTGCGCGATGAAGTTGGAGTTGGCCAAAGCAATGCTCTCTTTTATATAGCTTAACGAGCTTATCCCAAGAGGGCTAGCGGTCACTTTCACTCTGCATTACCAGGCCCCGACCGATCTGCTGCGCCAGTGCAACCGCGCGCTTGGCCGACGGCGACAACGTTCGACCCTTGAGCCAGATCGCAGAGACATCGGCAAAGGGAAGCAACGCATTGCTGACCTGCAGGCAACGCAGTGACTTGGCAGTTGCCGCAGCCATGGCCTGCGGCAACAGACCCAGCACATTTGTATGGGCCGTCAAATGCACCAGGGTGTGGATGTCGTCGCACTCAACGGCTACCGGAAAGTCCTTGGCGGACGCAAACCCATACCCCACCGCCAGGCCCTCCATCAGCGCAGGAGAAATGGAAATCAGGGCGACGCCATAGTGGCGGATGTCGTCAGCGTGCACCAGGGACTTGCGGGCCAACGGATGCCCACGCCGACAGTAGAGGCCACCCATTTGCTTGCCGATGTGGGCCATGTCATAGCGGGCAGTCTTGGGTACCAGTCGCGGATCGCCCAGGCAAAAGTCAATCTCCAGGCCATCCATCTGCTCCAGCAATTTGGACAGGTTGCCCCGGTGCACCCGCGTCACCAGTTGGGGGCTGGCCAGGCGCAATTGGCACACCACGCGCTGGGCCTGTCTTTGCTGCGGCAACAGCGCGACCACGAAGCCTTGGTCGCCTTGCGCGAGGCCACACGGCTGCAGCCTAACAACCCCGCCATTGCCTACGTCTACACGGCGCTGGCAGCACAATGCCGTCGCAACCCCTCACGCAATTGCAGGCAGTAACGCATCAGGGCCTGGACAGTTCATCGGCCTCGCGGGTCACGAAGTCCACCGCGAATTGCGCCATCAGCGAATAACTTCTGCCCTTGAGCGAGACGATGGCCATGTCGGCAAACTGTGGGGGGACGTCGACCACTTCGAGACGAACCAGCCGCTTCTGAGCAACATCCTGCGCGGAGCCTGCGTCGACGCAACCAATCACCGTGTCGGTGCTCATGGCCAAGGATTTCAACAGGCTCAGGTCGTCACATTCAACAGCCAGCGGCAAGCGCTTGCCCTCTCCCAGCCCCATGAGTGCGCCCAAGCCCAACTGCACCACCTCGGGGACCCGCACGCTGGCGATTCCGAAGGGCACTAGCGACGCGGCGGTAATGTTTGCCTTCGCCAACAGGGGATGACCACTGCGCACGTAGAAGCCGCCTGACAACTTGGCAACCCGTGAGACGCTCAGGTCCGCTGCGGCCACTACGTTGCGCACGTCGGCCATGTAGAAGTCCAGCTCCTCAGCACGCAGGTGTGCCGCCAGGTAGTCTGCATTGTTCACTTCTACCCGCACGCACACCCCGGGATGGTGTGTACGAATTTCCGTGAGCAGCGGCGGCACCATGGTGGCGGCCGGGTACGGCCCGACACCAAAGCTCAGGTCCCCTATCAGCCGTTCGCGGTACAGGCTGACATCACGCTCCAGGCAGCGGTTCTCGAACAAAAGCTTGCGTGCCCGCTCGACCACAAAGGCGCCCGCATCGGTGCAGGTTACTTCCAGCGTGCCGCGGTCAAAGAGTTGCAGGCCGTACTCGTCCTCGGCGGCCTGAATGCTGCGGCTGAAGGCCGATTGGGTCAGGTGACATTGCGTTGCCGCGCGTCCGAAGTTGCGCGTGTCGGCAAGGGCTACTAGGTGCTTGAGTCGTTTGAGGTCCATAACGCTATCCCTCCGCATTCATTATGCATCCACTGCATTGATATGAATTCAAAAATGCATTGGACGCAAGTCGCTGGACGAAGTCCAATCGCGCTCCAGAGACACTTCTTCCAACAAGAGGAGACGACACGATGAATCCCCTGATCCAAAATGGATTGATCCTCACTGCCATGCTGGGTTTTGCCGGTATGGAATGGGCATCCCGACGTTACCAAGACACTGTCCATGCCGACGCCAATGACACCAAGCTCGAACTGTTCATGTTCCTGAGCCTGGTGGCCATCGCACAACCCGTCTCCATTCTGGTGACAAACAAACTCTGCGGATGGCTGATTCCTGCGCAACTGGGCGCACTGGCCGACCTGCCATGGTGGGCCATGTTCGGCGCGCTGCTGATCTGCGACGACCTGACCCAATACCTGTGGCACCGCGCGTCACACAGCCCCCTACTGTGGCCGTTGCATCGCGCCCACCATAGCGCAACCTACATGAGCATCCGCGTCACGTACCGCAACAACTTCCTGTACTACATGCTGATGCCGGGGCTTTGGTTGGCGGGCATCGCGCTGTACCTGGGTTTTGGCAGCGTCTATGCCTACTACTTCGTCCTGAAGGTCACCATCATTCTGGGTGCGCATTGCGCCTGGCGCTGGGACGAGCCGCTATATCGCATCCCTGCCCTGCGGCCCCTGATGTGGGTCGTGCAACGCACCATCTCCACGCCAGCCACCCATTGGGCGCACCACGCGATCACCAACGCGGACGGCATTGGTCACTACAAGGGTAACTTTGGCAACATGCTGTTTGTCTGGGACGTGCTGTTTGGTACAGCCCACATTACGCAACAGTACCCCGCCGCAGTCGGCCTGCAGGGTGACCGGGTGTTTGGCCAGGAACGTTGGTACCACCAAATGTTTTACCCCATGCTGCAATCGGACCGCGCGCACTCCGCACTGCGTATGGGTGGCGCTGAATACGCAGCCGAAGAAACCGCTAGCGACGCCGGTGTGCCGGCGGCAGACTCCTCCTTGGCCTGACTTCAGCGGCGACTGGAGTTTAGAGTCCCGCAAGAAATTCTTTTTGCCTGGTGTCACAGTAAATCCCGATTGCTACGCTTTTCATTGCACACTGTGTGATTTGCTCGGCGGCCTCAGGCATTTCGAGAAATGTATTGTCCGGTAGCCCACGTATATATTGGGCATACAGCTATTATTTGAATAGCATTTCATCGCCCAAAAAGTGAATCAATCGAGCAGGCCGCGTCAAAAGGCCGAGGAGAGCAGCAAATGGAAAAACTCGCTATCGCGCTCGTGGGAGTGCTCATCATAATGACCACCGGTTGCGGCAAGAGCGGCGGCGTCGGCGGCACAGCGGGCGACGCCACCCCCACTACCGTTGCCACCAATGCCGAGTTCACCAAGAACCTGAATCTTGCCGACCAGCAAGACTTTGAAGACGCCAAGCGCGGCTTCATCGCCAAACCTACGGGCAAGCTTGTGCAAGCGGATGGCACGGTGCTGAAAGACTTTGACGTGTACAGCTTTCTGGACGGCAAAGCCGCCGAGACCGTCAACCCCAGTTTGTGGCGCCACGCTCAGTTGAATGCCAACATTGGCCTCTACAAGGTGATGGATGGGGTCTACCAGCTGCGCGGTTTTGACATGGCCAACATGAGCCTCATTGAAGGCAAGACCGGCTGGATAGTCGTGGACCCGTTGACGGCACGTGAATCCTCCAAAGCGGCGCTGGAGTTTGCCCGCAAGCATCTGGGCAACAAGCCCGTGTCGGCCATCATCCTGACGCACGCCCACGTCGACCACTACGGCGGCATTCTGGGCATCACCACGCCCGAGGAAGTGGCGCAGCGCAAAATTCCCATCATCGCGCCCGAAGGCTTTATGGAAGAAGCCACTAGCGAAAACGTCATGGTCGGCGTCGGCATGGGCCGCCGGTCCATGTACCAGCTCGGCAAGAACCTGCCGCGTTCCGTAATCGGCAATGTGGACACCGGGCTGGGCAAGGATTTGGTATACGGCACCGTTGGTATCTTGCCGCCGAACGCGCTGATTACCAAACCTACGCAGCCCATGCAAGTGGACGGTGTGGACTTTGTCTTCCACAACGTGCCCAACGCGGAATGCCCCGCCGAGTTGAGCTTCAACATCCCGGCGCTCAAACTGTACGATGGAGCTGAGAACATGGTTCACACCATGCACAACCTGCTGCCGGTTCGCGGCGCGAAGGTGCGTGATTCGCTGCGTTGGGCCAGTTACATGGAAGAGGCCATCGCACAGACCGAAGGCGTCGAGGTATTCATCGCTTCGCACAATTGGCCGGTGTGGGGCAATTCGAACATCAAAAAGATGTTTGCCATGCACCGCGATGTGTACAAGTACACCCACGACCAGACCGTCCGTTTGATCAATGCTGGCTACACACCCTACGAAATCTCCGACATGATCAAGCTGCCCAAGTCGCTGGAAGGCTACTTCGGCGCCCGTGGCTACTATGGCGACCTGCGCCACAACGTGCGCGCGGTGTACCAGTTCTACCTCGGCCACTACGATGGCAACCCAGCCAACCTCAACAAACTACCGCCCCAGGAGTCTGCCAAGCGCTATCTGGAGCTCATTGGCGGTGTCGGCAAGGCGGTGGCCGCTGCACAGACCGCTTACGACAAAGGCGAATACCGCTGGGCGGCGGAGCTGCTGAACCAGGCGGTGTTTGGGGACCCTTCTAGCAAGGCAGCCAAAGAATTGCTGGCCAAGACCTACGACCAGTTGGGTTACCAGTCGGAGGCGGCCACCTGGCGCAACAGCTACCTGACTGCAGCGATGGAATTGCGCCAGGGCCCACCCTCTCAAGGTCTCGACAAGTCCTACTGGGTCGAGGCACTGGTGCACACGCCCATGGAGCGCTTTCTGGAAGCCATGGCTGGCGGATTGGACGGTCCCGCGGCCGAGGGCAAGGACCTGAAGGTCAACCTGGTGCTGACCGACACCAAAGAGTCTTATGTGCTGTGGATTGAAAACGCCGTGCTGCACTTCAAAAGTGCGCCGACTGATAGCAGTGCCAATGCAACGCTGACGCTGACCAAACCCATCTTCGTAAAAATGATTGCCGGCACAGCGGGTGTGAAAGACACGCTGATGAGCGACGACCTGAAAATTGGTGGAAGCAAGATTGACTTGGTACGCTTTTTTAGCTTGCTGGAAAAAGCACCAGGCACGTTTGCCATCGTGACCAAGTGAAGACGCCTCAATCCACAAAGAAGTCCGGCAAAAAATTCTTGTTGCCCGGCGTCACCGCGTAGCGGTCCAGGTCGGTGAAGCCGTGCGCGGCCAGCACCGCGTCGTCGATGTAGAAGTTGCCGGTCTCAAACGCGCCATTGGTCAACACGCAATAGGCCGCATCCGCCATGATCTCGGGCGTGCGGCACAACGCGATGTCAACACCCGGAATCATCTGCATGGCGGCAGTGGCGATGGCCGTGCGCGGCCACAGGCTGTTGACCGCAATGCCGAGTTTCTTGAATTCGCCCGCGTGGCCCAGCGTGCACATGCTCATGCCGTACTTGGCCATGCTGTAGGCGGTGTGTGGCGCAAACCAGTGCGTCTGCATGCTTAAGGGCGGCGACATGGTCAGCACCTGGGGCTTGCATCCGGCCATGGCCGATTTTTTCAGCTCAGGCAGGCAGGCCGCCGTGCACAGGTAGGTGCCGCGCGCGTTGATGCCGTTCATCAAATCAAAGCGCTTCATGGGCGTGGCGTCGGTGTTGGTCAGGCTGATGGCGCTTGCGTTATTGACCAGGATATCGATGCCGCCAAAGGTCTCCGCCGCCTTGGCCACTGCCGCAAAGACCGCTTCGTCGTCGCGGATGTCCACCGCCAGCGGCAAGGCGTGCCCACCGGCGGCCTCAATCTCTTTTGCCGCACTGTAGATGGTGCCCGGCAGCTTGGGATTGGCTTCGGTGGTCTTGGCCAGGATGACGATGTTGGCACCATCCGCCGCCGCACGCTTGGCAATGGCCAGACCGATGCCGCGCGAGGCGCCGGTGATGAACAGGGTCTTTCCTTTGAGGCTTGTGGTCGGGGATGCCGGTGGAGTCGCGGTGTTCATGGTGTCTCCTGTGAGGGGTGATGATTTTTACGAACTTGCTATAAATTAAATAGCATAACTCTTATATTTCACGAGGGCTAGAGGCCACTTTTACTTATGGTACTTTGGAAAAATCGGGCTTGCGCTTCTCCAGGAAGGCGGTGAACGCCTCTTTCGCCGCCGGCTCCTGCAGCAGGCGGGCAAAGCTGTCGCCCTCCTCGGCCATTTGCGCCAGCACTTGGGCCATCTGGCCCTTCTTCATCAGACGCTTGGTCTCGACCAGCGAGGCCAACGGCTTGGCAGCCAGCTTGCGGGCCTGGGCCATGCCATTCACTTCAGTGGGCGGCACGATGCGGTTGACCAGCCCCACCTCCATCGCGGCCTCGGCCATGAAGGGTTCGCCCAGCAGCAAGGCTTCGGCGGCGCGGTGGTAGCCCATCATCTGCGGCACCAGCAGGCTGGACGCAGCCTCGGGGCACAAGCCCAGATTTACAAATGGCATGGAGAAGGCCGCGTTGTCGCCCGCATAGACCAGGTCGCAGTGGAACAGAAGCGTGGTACCAATGCCCACCGCCGGACCGCACACGGCGGCGATGATGGGTTTGGGGTGCGATGCAATGGCGCGCAAGAATTGGAACACCGGCGATTCCTGGGTGGACGGCTTGCGCTGCAGAAAGTCGCCAATGTCGTTGCCGGCGCTGAATACCGTGACGTCACCCTGGATCACGGTGACTCGGATGGCGGGATCCGCTTTTGCCTGCTCCAGGCCGTGGGCCATGGCGGCATACATGGCGGGAGTGAAGGAGTTCTTCTTGTCCACCCGGTTGATGGTCAGGGTCAGCACACCATCGGCGATGTGGGTCAGTATGTCTTGCATAAAGTCTCCTAGCTCTTGTAATAGACAACTTGGTGCGTGGTCGCCAGCAGCACACCGGCCCCGTTCCACAGCTGCGCAGTGTGGTCAAAGTAGCCGTTGCGAAAGGCCTGGGCCCGCGCCTGGGCCAGCAGGTAGCTGCTGCCGCTGTTCCGCAGTTGCGCGCTGTCGGCGTGAAAGTACACGGTCATGGTCACGGTGCCCACCGGCACCAGCGTGGCACGGCGCACAAACACGCGCGGGAAAAACACGTCGGCCAAAGCGGTGAGCGATGCGAAATCCAGCGCTCGCGGTGGGTTGTCGCGTACCCACAGTTGGGTCAGGCTGCTGTCACCGCCTCCATCCCAGACCTGGGGCATGGCACCGGCAATGGGGCGCATGTCATAGCGCTTGACCCACTCCGCGGGCACAGGTCCCTCGCCGTGTGGCACCTGCTGCGGTGGCGCAACCTTGGGCATAGCCTCCTCGTCCAGGCTCCAGGTCTCGCGGCGTAGGGCGGTGAACGCCGTGCCGGTCAGCACGGCCTCACCGCCCTGCATCACCTCAATGATCCAGTGCTGGGTGGAGCGGTTGGTGCGCGCAGCACGCGCCTGCACCTGGAACGGCCCGTGCGCCAGGGCGGCGGCGAAATTGATGGTCAGCGACACCGGCTCGCCCAGGCGGTCCGGGTGCAGCAGCACCGCGTTCATCATCTGCGCGGCGCTGATGCCGCCAAACGGCCCCACCATGTTGGCATAGGCCACGCTGGTGTGGCCGGCAAAGCTGCCGTCACTCTGCATCTCCAGGGCAATCGCCTGGTCAAAAGCGTGGCTACTCAAATCGGTCTCCAAAAATAAGAAAACCACCCGCAGGTGGCCTTGTAGTCGAGTGCAATCAGACTCTTTCGAAGATGCCTGCTGCCCCCTGACCGGTTCCTACGCACATGGTCACCATGCCGTACTTCAGATTATGGCGACGCAGTGCGTGAATCACTGTCGCGGCCCGGATAGCACCGGTGGCCCCCAGCGGGTGGCCCAGAGCGATAGCACCGCCCATGGGATTGACCTTGCTTGGGTCCAGACCCAGGGTGTTGATCACCGCCAGCGACTGGGCGGCGAAGGCTTCGTTCAGCTCAAACCAGTCGATGTCGCTGTGCTGCAGGCCAGCGTAGCGCAGCGCGGCGGGAATCGCCTCAATGGGGCCAATGCCCATAATCTCGGGTGGCACACCGCGTGCGGCGTAGGACACAAAGCGCGCAAGAGGCGTCAGGCCAAACTGCTTGACCGCCTTCTCGCTGGCCAGGATCAAGGCACCAGCGCCGTCGCTGGTCTGCGAGCTGTTGCCGGCCGTGACGCTACCGCGTGCGGCAAAAACCGGGCGCAACTTGCCAAGGGCTTCCAGCGTGGTGTCGGGGCGTGGGCCTTCGTCCAGGTTCACGGTGCGGTTACGGGTGCTCACCTCGCCAGTGGCCAGATCGGGCGTGCGCTCGACGATGTCAAACGGCGTGATTTCGTCGGTGAACTCGCCGGCCTGCTGGGCGCGGACGGCACGCAGGTGGGACTCCAGCGCAAAGGCGTCCTGCGCCTCGCGTGTCACTTTCCACTGCTGGGCCACCTTCTCGGCGGTCAGGCCCATGCCGTAGGCGATGCCAATGTTCTCGTCACGCTCGAAGATCGCGGGGTTGAACGATGTCTTGTTGCCACCCATGGGCACCATGCTCATGGACTCGGCACCACCGGCGATCATCACATCGGCCTCTCCGACGCGGATGCGGTCGGCTGCCATCTGAATGGCCGTCACGCCAGAAGCGCAGAAGCGGTTAACGGTGACGCCGCCCACCGGATTGGCAAAGGCCAGGCCGGTGGCGATGCGCGCCATGTTCATGCCCTGCTCGCCCTCGGGAAAGGAGCAGCCGATGATGGCGTCCTCGATGGCCTTGGGGTCCAGTGTGGGCACCTGCAGCATGGCACTGCGGATTGCGGCTACCAGCAGTTCGTCGGGGCGGGTGTTGCGGAAGTAGCCGCGGCCGGAACGACCAATGGGCGTGCGGGTGGCGGCAACGATGTAGGCGTCTTGCACTTGTTTCATGGAGTAACTCCTTTGGGATTCTTGGGTGGCCCTGGCTCAAGCCGGGGCGCTGGTTGGGGTGGGCTGCTTCGACTTTCTCGACGGCACCCAGGCCCAGATGAATTCACACACAATGGGCTGTTCGCCCGAGGCATCGGTCACGGTCACGGGGACTACCACCTCGCCTTTGTCATGGCTCTGCATCATCTTGCGCTGCTGTTCGCTCAAATACGCTACGGCCCGCATGTCGCCCTGGGTGCGGCGTTTGAACTGCACCTTGAGCTCCTTGGCCAGAGGCAGGCAATCGTCGCGCACATTCATGCCCACCACCATACCGGTGGCGGTTTCGGCGAGCAGGGTCATGGCCGCGGCGTGCACGCCCTGAATGTGGTTCTGCACACGGCGCTGGTTGGCAATGGCAATTTCCACCTTCTCGGGCGTCATCACGGCAAAGTCCAGACGCGCCGTGCCGGTAAAGGGAACCGCACGGCGCAACACGAGGTTGCGCAGATGCGGGCGCAGCAGTGCCGGGACGGCATCCAGCCGGGCCAGCGTGCGCACCAGGCGGTTGGGGCGGGCGGTCGTAGACATATCAGTTGCGCACGGGTTTGCCAGTGCTCATCATGCCCATGATGCGTTCTTGGGTCTTGGGATGGGTCAGCAGGCTGCAGAAAGCCTTGCGCTCCATGGCCATGAGGTATTCCTCACTGACCAGGGTACCGGCGTCCACTTGGCCACCACACACCACCTCGGCAATCAGCTTGCCAATGTGGAAGTCGTGCGCACTGATGAAACCGCCATCCCGCATATTGACCAGCTGCGCCGAAATGGTGGCGATGCCGCTACGGCCAGCCACCGGGAACAGGCGCTTGTGGGGAGCGCGGTAGCCACCGGCAAACAAGGCCTTGGCCTCGTTGATAGCAACGAACAGCAGCTCGTCCTTGTGCGGAACGATGACGTCACTCTCAAGCAGGTAGCCCAGCTTGCGGCTTTCCAGCGCGCTTGTTCCCACCTTGGCCATGGCGGCGCCGGTGAAACCTTCGGTCAGGAAGGGCAGCAGGTCCTTGGAGGTGCTGAGCGCCATATTCTCGGCGGCACGGCGGGCGATGTAGGTCAGGCCACCGGCGCCGGGCACCAGGCCCACGCCGACTTCGACCAGGCCAATGTAGCTTTCCATGGCAGCCACGCGCCGGGCCGAGTACACGGCCATTTCACAGCCACCACCCAGCGCCAGACCGCGGATCGCGGAGATGGTGGGCACATTGGCGTAGCGCAGCTTCAGCATCACGCGCTGCAGCTCCGCGGCCGCACCGTCAATCGCCTTGGCACCTCCCATCATGAAAGCGGGCAGCATGGACTGCAGGTCGGCGCCGGCGGAGAACATCTCATCGGGCGACCAGATGACCAGACCCTTGTAATCCTTCTCGGCCATGTCAATGGCGTTGCTCAGCCCTTCCATAACTCCGGCGCCAATGGCATGCATCTTGGTCTTGATGCTGGCGATGATCACTTCGTCGTCCAGCGTCCACAGGCGGATGGCTTCGTCCTCGTGCAGGGTCTTGCCTGCTGTCGCGGCAGATGGCGCATTGGCACCCAACACGCTCTCGGGGAAGTGCTGGCGGGCATAGACCGGCAGACTGCGTGGTGCGACGAATTGTCCGGTGGTTGGGTTCCAGGAGCCGGCAGGCGTGTGCACGCCACCGGCATCCGCTACCGGCCCTTTGAAAACCCAATCCGGCAGCGGCGCCTTGCACAGCGCTTTGCCAGCATCAATGTCTTCCTTGACCATGTTGGCCACTTCCAGCCAGCCGGCCTCTTGCCACAGTTCGAACGGTCCCTGCTTCATGCCAAAGCCCCAGCGCATGCAGAAGTCCACGTCGCGTGCGTTGTCGGCAATGGAAGCCAGGTGCACGGCGGCATAGTGGAAGGCATTGCGCAAAATGGCCCACAGGAATTGGCCCTGCTTGCCTTCTGCATTGCGCAGCAACTTCAGGCGTTCTGCCGCGGGCTTCTTCAGCATGCGGGCATAGACCTCGTCGGCTTTCTCGCCGGCGGGCACGTACTCTTTGCTATCCAGGTCAAAGCGCATCACATCGCGCCCGACTTTCTTGAAGAAACCCGCCTTGGTCTTCTGACCCAGATTGCCCATTTCCAGCAGGGCCTTGAGCACAGCAGGCGTCTCGAAACTTGCGTAGAACGGATCAGTCTCTATCGAAAGCGTGTCCTGCAACGTCTTGATGACATGGGCCATGGTGTCCAGCCCGACCACGTCCGCCGTGCGGAAGGTGCCGGAGCTGGCGCGACCCAGCTTCTTGCCGGTCAGGTCATCAACCACGTCATAGGTCAGGCCGAAATTTTCCACTTCCTTCATGGTGGCCAGCATGCCGGCAATGCCGACGCGGTTGGCGATGAAGTTGGGTGAGTCCTTGGCATGCACGACTCCCTTGCCCAGATTGCTGGTGACAAAGGCTTCCAGGTCATCCAGCACTTGCGGCAGGGTCGTGGGGGTGTTGATCAGCTCCACCAGCGCCATGTAGCGCGGGGGGTTGAAGAAGTGGATGCCACAGAAACGGGGCTTGATTTCTTCGGGCAGTGCCTCGCTGAGCTTGGAGATGGACAGACCCGATGTGTTGCTGGCTACGATGGCGTGCGGCGCGACGAACGGCGCGATCTTCTTGTACAGATCGAGCTTCCAGTCCATGCGTTCGGCAATCGCCTCGATGATCAAATCGCACTCGCCCAGCAGCGCCATGTGCTCTTCGTAGTTGGCCTGCTGTATCAGCACGGCGTCTTCGGCCACGCCCAGCGGAGCGGGCTTGAGTTTCTTCAGGCCGTCAATGGCCTTGGTGACGATGCCGTTCTTGGGGCCGTCCTTGGCCGGCAGATCAAACAGCACCACGGGCACCTTGACATTGACCAGATGGGCTGCGATTTGCGCGCCCATCACGCCGGCACCGAGGACGGCGACTTTTTTGACTTGAAAACGGGACATAAAAGTTCCTCTCATTTATTCAGTTGAGGACAGAGCTTGTGGCCTTGCCACTGCGGTCTGTCCCGCAAAATTACTAGTTCACGCGAGTCCATGTTTGGGTTCGGTAGAAGAACCCGATGTAGCCACGCATTTGCAGCTTCTTGCCGCCATCAATGGGCTTCACGGTGGCGCGGTACACCTTGCCGTTGTTGGGGTCAAGGATCTTGCCGCCATCCCACAGGTCCTGGTCGTCTGACTTCTTGAGTCCGCGCAGAATTTCCATACCCAGAATGGGTTGGTCCTTGCGCTCATCGGTGCATTCGACGCAGGTCTCGCCGGGCTTGGCCTTAGGGTCGAGGATTCTCTCGACCTTGCCGGAAAACACTCCAGCAGCTTCGATGATGCGGATCTCGGACTTGACCGTGCCATCCTTGTCGTCCACCGTTTGCCAAAGACCGACCGGAGTCATCTGCGCCATGGCGGACGCGCAAAGGGCACTGGTCGCCAGAATAGTCAGGTTACGCAACATGGTTTTGTCTCTCGTTATTGATGTGTGTATTTGAACCATGCATGCCGTCAGGCCAGCGCAGCGTCGGTATCCATCAGCACCTTGCTACCGGTGCGCGCGGTGCGCATCAGCGTCGCGGTCTCGGGGAACAGCTTGGCAAAATAGAACCTTGCAGTCTGCAGCTTTGCCACATAAAACTGGTCGGTATTGCCTGCTGCGATCTCACGCAGCGCCACTTGCGCCATGCGCGCCCAGAAGTAGCCAAACACCAGGTGACCGGCCACGCGGAGGTAGTCCACGGCAGCGGCGCCCACTTCGTCGGGGTTCTGAAAACCTTTGAATCCGATCTCGGTGGTGAACTTGGTCATCTGGTCACCCAGGATGGCGATAGGGGTGATGAACTCGGCCATCTTTTCATTGACGCCTTCTTCTTCTACCAGCTTGCCCACCAGCTTGCCAAACTTGCGCAGCGTGGCGCCGTTGTTGCCCAGGATCTTGCGTCCTAGCAGATCCAGCGACTGGATGGTGTTGGTACCTTCGTAGAGCATGTTGATGCGGTTGTCGCGCACAAACTGCTCCATGCCCCATTCCTTGATGAAACCGTGGCCGCCGAACACCTGCATGCAGGCATTGGTAGCGATGTGGCCGTTGTCGGTCAGAAAGGCCTTGGCGATGGGAGTCAGCATGGCCAGCAGTTCGCCCGAGTCCTTGCGCACCTTTTCGTCCGGGTGGCCGTGCTCTTTCTCCAGCAGCATGGAGCAGTAGCCCTGCAGCATGCGCCCGCCCTCGGCATAGGCCTTTGCGGTGAGCAGCATCTTGCGCACATCGGGGTGCACGATGATGGGGTCGGCGGCCTTGTCCTTGGCCTTGATACCGGAGAGCGAACGCATCTGGATGCGATCCTTTGCATATGCCAGTGCATTCTGGTATGCCACTTCGGTCAGCCCCAGTGACTGGTTGCCCACGCCCAGGCGTGCAGCGTTCATCATCACGAACATGCCCTGCATGCCCTTGTTGGGTTGACCGACCAGGGTGCCCACGGCGTCTTCCAACACGATCTGTGCAGTCGCGTTGGCCTTGATCCCCATCTTGTACTCCAGGCCGCCGCAGTAGATGCCGTTGCGCGAACCCAGCGTGCCGTCGGCGTTCACATTGAACTTGGGCACGATGAACAGGCTGACGCCCTTGATGCCGGGGGGCGCATCGGGCAGGCGGGCCAGCACCAGGTGGATGATGTTGTCGGCCATGTCGTTCTCACCAGCGCTGATGAAAATCTTGTTGCCGGTGATCTTGTAGGTGCCATCCGCTTGCGGCTCGGCCTTGGTGCGCATCAGGCCCAGGTCGGTGCCGCAATGGGGCTCGGTCAGGCACATGGTGCCGGTCCATTCCCCGCTGGTCATCTTGTGCAGGTAGGTCTGCTTTTGTGCGTCGGTTCCATGTGTATGCAAAGCCGCGTAGGCACCATGCGTCAGACCGGGGTACATGGTCCAGGCCTGGTTGGCGCTGTTCAGCATTTCGTAGAACATGCTGTTGACCACGAAGGGCAAGCCCTGGCCGCCAAATTCTGGGTCGCAACCCAGGGCAGCCCAGCCACCTTCAACGTAGGTCTTGTAGGCTTCCTTGAAACCTTTGGGCGTGGTCACGGCATGGGTCGTCTGGTCAAGGGTGCAGCCCTCGGTGTCGCCAGAGACATTCAACGGGAAGATTACTTCGGTGGCGAACTTGCCGCCCTCTTCGAGCACCGCATTGATGGTGTCGACGTCGATCTCGGCGTGCTTGGGGATCTGCTTGAAATCGTCCACGACGTTGAGCACTTCGTGCATCACAAACTGCATGTCGCGCAGGGGTGGGTTGTATGTAGGCATGGTGATTGACTCCTATTGAACAGTGATTCAGAAATAGATATCAGGAAGCGGCGGGCACGCCATAGCGCGCCAGGATGTTGTCGAAGCCCTTTTTGGCCCGCTCCATGGAGCCGGGTTTGTTCAGGAAACGCGCCTCGTAGTGCAGGGCCAGGATCAGGCCGTGGATCTCAAAGGCCATTTGCTCTTCGTCGACGTCGATGCGCAAATGGCCGCAGGCCTTGGCCAGCACGATGGAGCGGTTCATGGCGGCGAGCCAGGTCTGCACCGACGTGGCCAGCGCGTCGCGCACTGGGCCGGGGCGGTCGTCAAACTCGACGGCGCCGCTGATGAAGATGCAGCCGGCCTGGATTTCCTCGGCCACCAGTTTCATCCAGTTGGCAAACAGGGCTTTGACCCGTGGCAGGCCGCGCGGCTGCTCCATGGCGACGTAAAAGACATCCCGCTCAAACAGCGCAAAGTACTGGTGGATGACGGAAATCTGCAATTCTTCGCGGGAGCCAAAGTGGGCAAACACGCCCGACTTGCTCATCTGCGTGGCCTCTGCCAGGGCGCCAATGCTCAGGCCCTCCAGGCCAATCTGTGTTGCCAGGCCCAGCGCAGCGTCGATGATGGCCATCTTGGTTTGCTGGCCCTTTTGCAGGGCGCGACCAGACGGGGTTTTGCCCGCAGCCGCGGCACCTGTGGCTTTTGGCCGGGTCTTGCGGATCAGCTTGGCAGAAAGTGAGGCAATGGACATGGATGCAATGCACTACAAAATAGAACGATCGTGCTATTTTGCAGCATTTCCATGCCGCCCCGGAAGTTATTTCGGTTTCTAGAGGGTCTTTTCTAACCGCAGCGAGGGTTTACCCCAGCAGCAGGCGCAGGCTGGCGTCCAGATGCTCGGACGGCAGACGCTTGTAGCCAGAGCGCACGAAGCGTTGCAGGCGGCCACCCACAAAGGCGCTCAGCACCGATGCGCGCACCTGCGCATCCACCGTGGGCGTGGCCGACGCGCTCGCCGCCGCCCCATCGCGCAGGCATTGCTTGAGCGTGGCTTCGATCTTGTCAAAGAACTGGTTCATGCGGGCGATCAGTCGCTCGTTCTCGAACACCAGCGCATCGCCCACCATGACACGTGCCATGCCAGGGTTTTTCTCGGCAAACTGAACCAGCATGGCAATGATCTTTGCAGCCTGGCGCGCGCCCGCATCTGCGGCCCCGTCAGGCACCGACTGCTCCCGCTCAACGATCTGGTTGACCAGCGAGAAAACGGTTTGCTCGATGAACTCGATCAGGCCTTCGAACATTTGCGCCTTGCTGGCGAAGTGTCGGTACAGCGCCGCTTCGCTGACGTCCAGGCGCGCCGCTAATGCGGCAGTAGTAATGCGCTCACCGCTGGGTTGCTCCAACATGCTGGCCAGCGCCTGCAGGATTTGAACCCGGCGCTCGCCGGGCTTGGGACGCTTGCGCGCCTTCGCGGAGGACGCCGATGCATCGACCTCTTCGGACGCGTGATCATGGGGCTCAAGGGACTGGTCGAGGGCGTCTGGCATGGTGCGCAAAGCGGTGGTGATAAATCATTCTCGCATAGGGGCTGCAAGGGTTTTTGCCTAGTCTGGCAACACCAGCCGCATCCGCAACCCCTGCCCGCCCTGCCCCTCCAGCACCTGCAAATGGCTGTTGTGCACCCGGGCAATTTCTTCGGCGATGGCCAGTCCCAGGCCGCTGCCTTCGCCTGCGGTGCCAGCCACCCGGTAGAAGCGCTCCAGCATGCGGGTGCGCTCGTGCACCGGCACGCCGGGGCCGTTGTCCTCGACCTCCAGAAACGGGTGCTCATCCAACTGCCCATCCTCCCGGGTCCAGCCGCAGCGCAGCGTGACGCGGCCACCGTGGGGCGTGTAGCGGACGGCGTTATCGACCAGGTTGCCCAGCAACTCGCGCAGCAGCCATTCGTGCCCGGTGGTGTGTACGTCCACCGCCTCCAGTCCCAAGTCAATGTCCCGGGCGGTGGCGCCGTCCAGATGGGTCTCCAGCAGCATCTCGCACAGCTGGCGCAAATCGACCCGCTGCATGGGCTGGGTGTTGGCACTGCGCGCGTCGGCCCGGGAGAGCGCCAGCAACTGGTTGGCCAGCGCCGAGGTGCGGCGCACCGCCTGGCGCAACTTGAAAATCTGACCCGCTTCCAAAGTGATAGCAACCTTGTCAATATCGACGAGGGCTAGGTGGCTATTTTCCATATAGATATGGTCGGGATGGGCCTGCGCGGCGGTGGCGCTGACGGCCTGCGCCCAGGCCTCCACCTGGGCCTGCAAACCCGCCAAAGGCGTGCGCAACTGGTGCGCTGCATCGGCGACAAACCGCCGCTGGCTCTCGGCCTGTGCATTGACCAAATCGAACAGGCGATTCAACGATTCCACCAACGGGCGCACCTCGTCGGGTGACCCTTGCGCGTCCAGCGCCGTCAGGTCGCGCGGCGAACGCCGCTCCACCGCCTCTTTCAGTTCAATCAACGGGCGCAGTGCCCGCGCCACGGCCCAGTTCACGGCAAAGAAAGCCGCCACGGCGAGCACCAGGTTGGGGAGCCCGACCTTGAACCACAACAGGCGCAGCCATTGCTGGCGCGGGTCCGAGCCGTCGGCCAGGCGCAGCACCAGTTCACCGGCCACAGTGTTCACGCGCTGGCTGACGATGCGGTAGGTCACGCCGTCAAACTCCTGGCTGGAGAACTCGGGCTCTCCGGTGGCCGGCGGCATGCCGCTGAGCCACGCGTCGCCCCTGAGCACACTGCCCTCGCGGGCGACCAGGGCGAAGGCCGACAGGCCCGGGCGTTCGTTCAAAAAGTCCGCCACTGGTGGCGCCATCAGCAGCACCGGTGGGTCGGACTCGGTGGCCCCCCGCGCCACCACGGAACCAGCAAGCATGGGCACCATGATCAACAGCTGTCGGTCCTGCTGCAGGGCTGCACTGTCGGCGGAGGAGTAGTCAAACCAGGTGTTGAGCGAGGCCAGTAAAAAGAGGGGCGCCAGTAACAGCAGCAACAGGCGCCGTTGCAGGCCGGAGGCCATGCCAATGGTCCCGGGCATGTTCAGGCCGTAGGCGCGTCCGCCACAGGACCGGCCTCACCAGGCGCTGCCTGCATCTCCAGCCGGTAGCCGAAACCGCGAATGGAGCGCAGCGCGAGACCATGGGGTTCGAGCTTGCCGCGCAGGCGGGAGATGTACACCTCCACCGCATTCGGCGTGATCTCCTTGTCCCATCCGGTCAGGGCCTGCAGCAGCTTGTCCTTGTTGGCCGGCTTGGGGGCTTGCAGCATGAGGTATTCCATGACGGTCCACTCACGGGGGCCCAGCTCAATCGGCACACACGGTCCGGCCGCGCCATCCGCTCCGATGGGGCGTATACAGGCCTGGCGCAGGGCGGTATCCAGTTCCAGCGGGCCAAAGCTCAGCGTGGCCGAGGTGGCGGCCTGGGAGCGGCGCAGTAGCGCGCGCAGGCGGGCCAACAGCTCGGGCAGTTCAAACGGTTTGACCATGTAGTCATCGCCACCCATGTCCAGCCCCTGGACCCGGTCCTGCAGGGCGTCACGCGCGGTCAGGATCAACACCGGCATAGCGTGGCCGTCCTTGCGCAGCGCCTGCGTCAGGGCCAGCCCGTCCATGCCCGGCAGGCCGATGTCGATGACGGCCAGGTCAAAGGCCTCCAAACGGGTGACCTCCAACGCGCGCTCGGCGCTACCCACCCAGTCCACCGCATAACCGGCGCCTGCCAACCCCAGCTTGATGCCGCTGGCCACCATGACATCGTCTTCCACCAATAAGAGTCGCATAAAATTGGCCTCCAGCCCCCGTCAAATGGTCACAACTAGCTACACAAACAATAGCACACTCAACCCGGGCCCGCCGCTCCCCTTATGCTATCAATGCGAACGGATCATGGTGCCAAAGGCTTGGTCCGTCAGAATTTCCAACAACAAAACATGGGGCACGCGCCCGTCGATGATGTGCACGGCGTTGACACCACTCTTGGCCGCGTCCAGCGCGCCGGCAATCTTGGGCAGCATGCCACCCGAGATGGTGCCGTCGGCAAACAGCTCGTCGATGCGGCGGGCCGTCAGATCAGTCAGCAGTTCGCCGTCTTTGTTCAGCACGCCGCTGATGTTGGTTAGCATCAGCAGCTTTTCGGCCTTCAGCACGGTGGCCAGTTTGGCCGCCACGACGTCCGCGTTAATGTTGTAGCTCTCGTTGGCCTCGCCAAAGCCGATGGGGCTGATGACCGGGATGAAGGCATCGTCCTGCAGCGCCTTGACGACGCTGGGGTCGATGCTGACGATGTCACCGACCTGGCCGACGTCGTGTTCCACACTGGGGTCGGCGTTGTCCATCATCTTGAGCTTTTGCGCGCGGATCATGCCGCCGTCGCGCCCCGTCAGACCGACGGCCTTGCCACCGGCCTGGTTGATCAGGCCCACGATGTCCTGTTGCACCTCGCCACCCAGCACCCACTCCACCACCTCCATGGTTTCGGCATCCGTCACGCGCATGCCCTGGATGAACTCGCCCTTCTTACCCAAGCGCTTGAGGGCGTTCTCAATCTGCGGCCCGCCGCCGTGCACCACCACCGGGTTGATGCCCACCAGCTTGAGCAGCACCACGTCTTCGGCAAAGTCGGCCTGCAAGGCGGGGTCGGTCATGGCGTTGCCGCCGTATTTGATGACCATGGTCTTCCCATGGAACTTGCGGATGTAGGGCAGGGCTTGGGCCAGGATTTCGGCTTTGTCGCGGGGGGCAATGTGGGCGGTGTCAGACATGGTGCGTGAAGCGTGCTTCGGGGTGTTGGAAGATGCTGGGATTGTGCCGCATCAAGGGGCCAGCCGGTGGTCCGCCACGTAGGGGTTGCTGCGCCGCTCCTGCCCGAACGTGCTCTCCGGTCCGTGGCCGGGAATGAACACCGTATCGTCGCCCATGGGCCACAGACGTTGGGTGATACTGGCAATCAACGTGGCATGGTCACCCTGCGGGAAGTCGGTGCGCCCCATGGACCCGGCAAACAGCACGTCGCCGACAAACGCCCGCTGGGCCTCGATGGAATAGAACACCACATGTCCCGGCGTATGACCCGGGCAATGCCGCACGCTCAGCGTGCTGTGCCCCACGCTGACCGTATCGCCATCGACCAGCCAGCGCGTGGGCTTAAAAACATCGGCGTGGGGAAAACCGAACATGTCGCTTTGCTGGGGCAGGCCATCGATCCAAAACTGATCGCCCACGTGCGGGCCGATGATGGGCAATTGCAGGCGTTGCGACAGTTCGGCCGTGCCGCCGGCGTGGTCGATGTGGGCGTGGGTCAGCCAAATTTGCCCCAGCTGCAAGCCCAGGCGCTTGACCTCGGCCAGGATGCGATCCAGGTCGCCACCGGGGTCAATGACAGCGGCCTTCAGGGTCTGGTCACACCAGACCAGCGAGCAGTTTTGTTGGAATGGTGTTACCGGGATAGTTAGGTAGCGCAGCATGGGAGGGGATAGGTTGCTGGTGACAATGATTGAAACATTGTGTCAAAGTTTGAAACGAAGGCTCGACACCTACAGCAAGCCTAGAAAATGAAGTCGCAAACTCGCGAGTCAGGAGCGTGGCGTGAGAGTCTCCAGCGGGGCATATGCTGTCATTGTCATTTTTGCCGCAGATGACTCTTTTAGGCTGGTTGCTGCCATTGGGTCTTTTTCGAAAATTCATACACGACGTGCCAAAGCAGTCGCTCGCAATGACAGCTTTGTGGCGACAAAGCAAAAGACATGGGGTTTCAACGAACTGCGGATCACGCATCCGATGGCCTCAGCGTGATCCGGCTTCCTTCAAATGTCGGTTTCCTCAGCCATTTCCAATGCGTCGTCTACCTCAATACCAAGGTAGCGGACGGTGGACTCCAGCTTGGCATGACCGAGTAAAAGCTGCACCGCCCGCAAGTTTTTCGTGCGCTTGTAAATGAGAGTGGCCTTTGTGCGCCGCATGGAACGGGTGCCGTAAGCGCAAGGATCCAGGCCGACGTGCGTCACCCAGCTTTGGACGATGCGTGCGTACTGTCGGGTTCCCAGATGAGGGGATCTGTGTACCCGGCTCGGAAACAGATAATCCTCCGAATGAAGGTTTCGCATCTTCATCCAGTCGGCGACTGCGGTGCGGGTCTGCTCAGTAATCTCGAACTGGACTGGCCGGGAGGTCTTTTGCTGCATCACGGTCGCGCGAGCGGCTACGCGATCGCCGTGGCAAATGTCCCGCACCCGAAGTTTCACTAGGTCGCAGGAGCGCAGTGTGCTGTCCAGGCCTAAATCGAACAGCGCTAACTCCCTGGTGCGGTGCTCCAGTTGAAGCCACACCCGGATCGCCCAGATTTCCCGAAGCTTGAAAGGGGCCTTTTGCCCCACCAGCTTGCCCTTGTTCCAGGGCTCGCGAGGCCGGCTGGTCTGACTGACGGTGTTATCCATGACAAATCTCCTTGAAAATGAAGGGGTTGCCACTATGATCCGTTTGCCGCATTGTGTACACTGTGATCCACAAACGCGGTTTGAACGCAAAGGATGATTGATGGAAGCAACCAAAGTAGGCATTCGGGAATTTCGAGCCGGCATGGCGGAGTTCATCGCGTCGAGCACGCCGGTAGCGGTGACTCGCCATGGGCAAACCATTGGGTACTTCATACCGACCCACGGCCAGGCAGAAGCCGACATTGCGTCATTGAAGAAAGCTAGCAAGACCTTGGATCGCTTGCTTGCCGCGAAGAGCATTGATGTGGACGCCGTGGTCGCCGAATTCAAAACTGCCCGTAAACGGGCAAGCACGGCCAAGAAACCTGCAGCACTGACGGCATGAGCAACAAAGCGATCGTTCTGGATGCCAACATTCTGATTCGGGCCGTGTTGGGCAAGCGGGTGCGAGAGCTCATTCTTGGGAATGCAGACTCGGTCCAATTCTTCGCACCCGATGTTGCATACGCTGACGCCCGAAAGTACCTTCCGGCGCTGCTGGAAAAAAGAGGCGTGAATAGCGAATCGGCGATGACGGTGTTGGACGCCCTGGAATCAATAGTCCGGCCGCTGGAACTGGGTGTCTATGCAGGAATGCAAACACAGGCACTACAGCGGATTGCCGTACGCGATGCGGATGACTGGCCTGTACTTGCCTGCGCCATGACGATTTCTTGCCCCGTATGGACGGAGGATGCCGACTTCTTTGGCAGCGGGATAGCGACTTGGACTACCGA
>CAINUX010000185.1 GCA_903853895.1 uncultured beta proteobacterium
CACCGTCATCATCGAAGACGTGGCCTTTCCGGTTGAATCGCTGGCGGCAGCCACGCTGGATCTGCAGGCCTTGCTGCGCAAACATGGCTACACCGAGGGCATCATCTTCGGCCACGCGCTTGAAGGCAATCTGCACTTCGTATTCACACAGGACTTTTCCGAGCAAGTCGAGATTGATCGCTACGCAAAATTCATGGACGATGTGTGCGACCTGGTGGTGGACAAATACGACGGCTCACTCAAGGCCGAGCACGGCACCGGGCGCAACATGGCGCCGTTTGTCGAGAGGGAATGGGGCAAACAGGCAACCGACCTGATGCGCCGTATCAAGCGACTATTCGATCCACAGAACCTTCTCAACCCCGGCGTCATCCTCAACGACGACCCCCTGGCTCACCTGAAGAACCTCAAGCCCATGCCAGCAGCGGAGGAAATTGTGGACCGCTGCATTGAGTGCGGTTTTTGCGAACCGCTGTGCCCTTCCCACCGTCTGACACTGTCTCCACGACAGCGCATTGTCAGCTGGCGTGAGTTGTCCAAACGCACCGCCGCCCACGAGAGCGTGGCAGATCTGGAAGCAGACTTCGCCTACTTTGGTTTGGACACCTGTGCAGGCTGCGGACTGTGTTCGACGGCCTGCCCGGTCGGCATCGACACGGGAGCCCTTACCCGCCTGCTGCGTGGCCGCGGTATGGGTGCTGGCTCGCGCAAGGTCGGTGAGTGGACGGCCGACAATTTTGGTAAGGTCGCCACTGCCTCACGCATTGGCATTGGTCTCGGCCATATGGCCTCCAGTGTGGTCGGCGACAAGCTGCTGGCGCGCCTGTCAGGCGGCACATGGAAGCGCGGCATGCCACGGGCTGGAACCCTGCCTGAACCCTACCGTGGCGATGGTGACCCCGTGGTGTATTTCCCGGCCTGCGGTGGCCGCATTTTTGGGGCCAACACGGCCGATGAGGCCAGCTTGCCGGACGTCATCATGGAATTGCTGGTGCGCGCAGGCTACGCGCCGCGTCTGCCCGAGGGCTTTGACAAACTCTGCTGCGGCCAGATGCTGGCCAGCAAAGGTATGGCCGAGGAAGCAGACGCCATGTCCGATGCTGTCACCGCCGCATTGCTGCGGGCCGCTGACAACGGTCAAGGCGGCTACTACCCGATCATCATGGATGCCAGCACCTGCTCGGTGCGCATGCAAAAGGTGCTGGCCGGTCGCCTGACCCTGCTGGACTTTCATGAATTTGCAGTGGATGCCCTGTTGCCGCGTTTGCGCATCACCAAAAAGCCAGGCCCGATTGCGCTGCACATCAACTGCAGTGTCCGGCGCACCGCCTCGGACGCCAAGCTGCGCCGCCTGATGCAGGCTTGCGTGGATGACATCGTCGAGCCCGCTGGCGTGACCTGCTGCGGCTTTGGTGGCGACCGCGGTTTTGTGGTCCCCGAACTCAATGTGCACGCGCTGCGCAAAGTGCACGACGCCTTGCCAGCCACCTGCTGCCAGGGTGTCTCCACTAACCGCACCTGCGAGATCGGCCTGACCGCCGAAACCGGTCGCCCCTACCGATCCATCGCCTATCTCCTTGAAGAGTGCAGCCGCGAGGCAGCCTCCATGGGCGACTGACGTGCCTCCTCATTTTTTCGCACCGCCACCACGTCCCTGCTGCTGGTGCGCGGGGAATAACACCTGGAACAAAGCTTGCTTGTCGCCGATATGAAAAAAATCCACAGCCTCCTGGTAGCCAACCGCTCCGAAATTGCCATCCGCGTCTTGCGCGCCGCCTCCGAAATGGGCATCCGCACGGTTGCGATCTTCTCCAATGAAGACCGTTTTGCGTTGCACCGCTTCAAGGCGGACGAGTCCTACCTGGTCGGTGAGGGAAAGAAGCCCATCCAGGCCTACCTGGACATAGCCGACATCATCCGCATCGCGCTGGAGGCGCGTGTTGATGCCATTCACCCCGGCTACGGTTTCCTGTCCGAGAACCCGGACTTTGCCGACGCTTGCGCAGCCGCTGGCATAGCCTTCATCGGACCCAACGGCGATGTGATGCGCACGCTGGGTAACAAGGTGGCCGCACGGGCGGTGGCGATTTCTGCCGGTGTGCCGGTGGTTCCCGCGACTACCGCTTTGCCTGACGACATCAACATCGCCAAGAAGATGGCTTTGGAAGTGGGTTATCCGTTGATGCTCAAGGCCAGCTGGGGCGGTGGCGGGCGTGGCATGCGCGTGATTGAGACCGAAGCCGACCTGGCCCCTATGAAGGAGCTGGCCCAGCGCGAAGCCCTGGCAGCCTTCGGCAACGACGAGGTTTACCTGGAGAAACTGGTGCGACGCGCCCGCCACGTCGAAGTCCAGGTGATGGGCGACAGACATGGCAACCTGGTGCACCTGTTTGAGCGCGACTGCTCGGTGCAGCGGCGCAACCAGAAGGTGGTGGAACGCGCCCCGGCTCCCTATATGGATGAGGCGACCCGCACCGAACTGTGCGAATCCGCCCTGCGCCTGGCCCGCGAAGCCCATTACAGCCATGCCGGAACCGTCGAATACCTGTATGACGTGGACACCGGCAAGTATTACTTTATTGAAGTGAATCCGCGTATTCAGGTCGAGCACACCGTCACCGAAGTGGTGACTGGTGTGGATATCGTCAAGGCCCAGATCCGCGTCACTGAAGGTGCCAAGGTGGGCGATGAGGATTCCTTCATCCCGTTCCAGAAGGACATCTCCCTGCGTGGCCATGCCCTGCAGTGCCGCGTCACCACCGAAGACCCGGAAAACAACTTCACCCCCGATTACGGCAAGATTGCCGTGTACCGCAGTGCAGCCGGTTTCGGTATTCGCCTGGACGCCGGTACCGCCTATGCCGGTGCGGTCATCACCCCCTATTACGACTCCCTGCTGGTCAAGGTCACCGCTTGGGGCCACACCCCGGATGAAGCCGCTGCCCGCATGGACCGGGCCCTGCGCGAGTTCCGCGTGCGGGGTCTGTCGACCAATCTGCAGTTTCTGGAAAACGTCATTGCCCACCCGCTGTTCCGATCGGGTGAATGCACCACGCGCTTCATCGACACCACGCCCGAACTGTTCAACTTTGTGAAGCGGCGTGACCGCGCCACCCGCTTGCTCAAATTCCTGGGCGAAGTGGCCGTCAACGGCAACCCGGAGATGAAAGGCCGCACGCTGCCTGCGCTGCCGCTTTCTGCACCCATCAAGCCGGTCTACGACATCACCACGCCCATTCCCAAAGGCAGCCGCGACACCTTCAAGGAACTCGGCGCCAAGGGCTTTGCCCAGTGGATGAAGGACCAGCCGCAGGTGCTGCTGACCGACACCACGATGCGCGATGCACACCAGTCGCTGTTTGCCACCCGCATGCGCAGCCACGACCTGACCCAGATCGCGCCGCACTACGCCCGCATGCTGCCCCAGCTGTTCTCCATGGAGTGCTGGGGCGGCGCCACCTTTGACGTGGCACTGCGCTTTCTGAAGGAAGACCCGTGGGAGCGTCTGGCACGCCTGCGCGAAGCCACACCCAATATCCTGTTCCAGATGCTATTGCGCGCCTCCAACGCGGTGGGCTATACCAACTACTCCGACAACGTGGTGCGCTACTTTGTGCAGCAGGCGGCCAAGAACGGCGTGGACGTGTTTCGCGTGTTCGACTCCCTGAACTGGGTGGACAACATGCGTGTGGCCATGGACGCAGTGATAGAGTCCGGCGCCCTGTGCGAAGGGGCGCTGTGTTACACCGGGGACCTGTTCGATGGCAAGCGCAGCAAGTACGACCTGAAGTATTACGTCAATCTGGCCAAGCAGCTGGAGAAGGCCGGCGCCCACATCCTGGGCATCAAGGACATGGCCGGTGTCTGCAAACCGCGCGCGGCAGCAGAGCTGGTGCGGGTACTCAAACAGGAAGTGGGCTTGCCCATCCATTTCCACACCCACGACACCAGCGGCATCTCGGC
>CAINUX010000186.1 GCA_903853895.1 uncultured beta proteobacterium
CGCGCGCCCATTTGGCGACGCGTTTGGCGACATTGCGGATGCGTTCGGTAGAACCCATCGATGTGCCGCCGTATTTGTGAACGATCAGTGCCATGAAATCAGTAATTTTTGAAGCAAAACCTAGGGATTGTACCAAGTCAAGACATCGCTGCTGCGCTGCACAAATCCGAGTCCGACCTTGATATGGATGCGGTGCCCGCGCGTGGTGCAGTCAGCCAACTGGTCCAGCAACTCCGACAACTGTGCAGTGCTGGGAATGGTTTGAAAGCGCTCCTTGAGCCAATGGCGCAAGGCATTGGCCTGACGTGCCCGGCTCAACTGCTGCAGAGCCCGGATGCGGGGCATACCATCGCTGTCGCGGCCTGCCAGTTGCAGGTCCTGTGCAGCCACCTCATCCAGCACTTGCTGGGCCTGGGCGGAGTGGGTGGCACTGCGCGTAAAAGTGTCGAGAAACTGCGGAAATGTGTCCTGCAGGGCGGGCACCAACCGCGCCCGGATGCGGTTGCGCGTGTAGCGCTGATCCTGGTTGGTGGGGTCTTCTACAAACGCAATGCCCCGCCCCGCAAGCCATCTGCGGATATCCGCACCCGCCACCGCCAGCAAGGGCCGGTAATGATCCAAGCCGTCCCGCCGCCAGCGTGCGGGCATGGCGCTGATACCGGCCAGGCCGGCGCCACGGCTCAGGGCCAGCAGCAGCGTTTCAACTTGGTCATTGGCGTGCTGTGCAATTGCTATTGATTTAATAGCGATCGGTCCATATTCTGAGAGGGCTAGAGCAGAGATAGCCGTATAGCGAGCGTGGCGTGCGGCATCTTCAGGGCTTTGCCCGATTGCGTGGCGTGCGTCAACGTGTTGAATCCGCAGTGGCACGCCCAAGCTCTCACACACGCTGCGGCAATGGTCCTCGAACATTGCAGCCGCATCTTGCAGACCGTGGTTCACGTGCAGCGCGACCACCTGTCCCGGCCATTTTTCGGCACAGGCAACGAGCAAGGCCAAGGAATCAGCGCCGCCACTCAGGGCAACGGCCAATGGCAATTCGGGGGCGAACGCTCGAATGGCGTCCTCAAGGGACTGCGTCATGGCAACGGTCCTGCCCAACGATCGACACAGGCATCCTTCACGGCGCCTGCCTCGCGTCGCGCCAAAGCCTAGCGCGTGGTGGCCTTGGTGTCGGTAAAGCGCCCATAGCTTTGCAAACGCTCGTAACGACGATCCAGCAACTCCTTGACCTTCAGGTCACTGATCTGGCGGTAAGCATCGGCCAGGGCGCGCTTCAGGAATGCAGCGGCCTGCTTGTGGTCACGGTGCGCGCCGCCTACAGGTTCGTTCACAATCTTGTCGATCACGCCAAGTGCTTTGAGACGGTGGGCAGTGATACCCATGGCCTCAGCGGCGTCGGATGCCTTTTCCGATGTTTTCCAGAGAATAGAGGCACAGCCTTCCGGGCTGATCACGGCATAAATGGAATACTGCAGCATGACCAGTTGGTCTGCCACCGAAATTGCCAGCGCGCCACCGGATCCGCCTTCACCAATGATGGTGGTGATGATGGGCACTTCGAGCTGGGCCATCTCGAAAATATTGCGGCCAATGGCCTCCGACTGGCACCTTTCCTCGGCATCAATACCTGGGTAAGCGCCGGGCGTGTCGACGAAGGTAAACACCGGAAGCTTGAATTTTTCGGCCAACTTCATCAGGCGCAGGGCCTTACGGTAGCCCTCGGGCTTGCTCATGCCAAAGTTGCGCAGACCGCGCTCTTTGGTGTCGCGGCCTTTCTGGTGGCCCAGCACCATGCAGGGCGTGCCATTGAAGCGGGCCAGACCGCCCACGATGCTCAGATCGTCAGCAAAGTGACGGTCGCCATGCAGTTCGACAAAATGCGTGAACAACTCATTGATGTAGTCCAGCGTGTAGGGACGCTCGGCGTGGCGGGCAATCTTGGTGATCTGCCACGGTGTGAGATCGCTGTAGATGTCTTTCGTGAGCTGCTGGCTTTTCTTGCTCAGCTGTTCGATCTCGGCAGAAATATCCACCGCCGACTCGTTTTGCACATAACGCAATTCTTCGATCTTGGTTTCGAGCTCCGAAATCGGCTGTTCGAAATCCAGAAAAGTCTTTTTGGCCATATTCCATCCTAATCAGTTGGGGTCAGAGCACATTTGCTACGCAAAGTGGTCCGCCCCACAAAGTCTCAGTATTCCACCGGCACCGGGTCCAACGAGCGCCAAATATACCAAGTTGCGACGGTGCAGTATGGGGCCCAGGCCGCAGCCACCTCCCGCGCGTCGCTGCGGCTCACCACATCACCGGAAAAATAATTGTGGCTGATCCCGTTGATCAGACCCACATCATCCAGCGGCAACACGTTGGGCCGCATCAAATGGAAGATCAGGAACATTTCGGCCGTCCAGCGGCCAATGCCACGAATCGCGATCAACTCAGCCACGATTTCATCGTCGGTCATGGACTCCCATGATTTGACGTGCAGGGCGCCATTGTCAAAGTGCAGCGCCAAGTCCACCAAGTATTCAACCTTGCGGGCGCTTAAGCCAGCCGCGCGCATATCGTCCACCTTGAGTTTCAGAACATTGCCGGGCGTCATCTTGCGCAATAACAGGGCAAAGCGTTCCCACACGGTTTGCGCCGCCTTGACCGATATTTGCTGGCCCACGATGCTGCGCGCCAATGTGACAAAGGCATCGCCCCGTGTTTCCAAACATACGTCACCAAATTGGGGGATCAGGCGTTTCATGACCCGGTCTTTCTTGACCAGGTGTTTGCAGGCTTCTTCCCAGAAATACGGCGTTTGCCGCTCTGCCGGGATCTTCTTGACCGTCGCCATCATTTCGCCACTTCCCAACTGGTTCCCGAGGGCGAATCCTTGAGCACAATTCCCTGCGCCTGGAGTTCCTGGCGGATACTGTCAGCCAACGCAAAATCGCGGGCGCCTTTGGCAGCCGCGCGCTGCAGGATTTTGGCCTGGATGGCTGCGTCGTCCAACCCTGCGCCCGCTTGCAGAAAGGCCTTGGGGTCGCCTTGAAGCAGACCCAGAACTCCACCCAGATCCCGCAACAGTCCGGCCAAATCAGCCGATTGTGTGCGGTTGACTTCTCCGGCCAGATCAAACAGCACGGCCACCGCCTCGGGCGTTCCAAAATCGTCATCCATGGCGGCTTTGAAACGCTGCGCGTGGGCCTGGGTCCAATCGATACCTGTGTTCGTTGTCGCAGGCGGCACCAAATCCAGCGCCGTGTACAGTCGCTTGAGGGCGTTACGTGCGTCATCCAGATGCGCATCGCTATAGCCCAGCGCCGTGCGGTAGTGGCCGCGCACCAAGAAGAACCGCACCGTCTGCGGATCGTACTTGGCCAACACTTCGCGGATCGTGAAGAAGTTGCCCAAACTCTTGGACATCTTTTCATTGTCCAACTGGACCAGGCCGTTGTGCATCCAGACTTTTGCCATGGGGTGACCAGTCACTGCTTCGGTCTGTGCGATTTCGTTTTCATGGTGCGGAAACTGCAGGTCGGCGCCGCCGCCATGGATGTCAAAGGTTTCACCCAGGGTCTGGCAACTCATGGCCGAGCATTCGATGTGCCAGCCCGGGCGGCCCACGCCATAGGAATGGCCGCTGGCAGCGCTGTCCCATTTGGCGTCCGCAGGCTCTTCCGCCTTGGCCGCCTTCCACAACACAAAGTCCATGGGGTCGACTTTTCCATCGTCGACGGCCACGCGCTCGCCCGCACGCATGTCGTCTAGCGACTTGCCCGACAACTTGCCATAGCCTGCGAACTTGCGCACCGCGTAGTTCACGTCTCCGGAGCTGGCCTTGTAGGCAAAGCCCTTGTCTTCCAACTGGCGAATCATGTCCAGCATCTGGGGAACATACTCGGTGGCCCGTGGCTCGACCGTGGGAGGCTCAATGCCCAGCCGCCCTATGTCCTCGTGCATGACACCAATCATTTCGTCGGTCAACGCCCGAATTGGAATATTGCGTTCGAGCGCCCGGCGGATGATCTTGTCGTCGATATCGGTGATGTTGCGGACATAGGTCACGCGGTAGCCACTGGTCTTGAGCCAGCGCTGCACCACGTCAAACGCCATCGCCATGCGGGCATGGCCAATGTGGCACAGATCGTAAATGGTCATGCCGCAGACGTACATGCGAACATGACCGGATTCAATGGGGGTAAATGGCTCTAACGCACGCGACAGCGTGTTGTAAATGCGCAAACTCATGGGTATTTCAGTGCTCTTGCAAAGGGACGCAGGTTCCTAGCAAAGGCAGTAACTCGTACAGATCTGGTAAGGGTAAATCTCGGTCTCTTGCCAACGGAGGCCTCTACCCCCTCAGCTACAATTCAACGCAGTATAAAGCCCCGGCCAGAGGGCTCCTCCAACGTCTGAAAAACTGAAAGCTTTATGACGCACTCCCGTTTACCTGTACTTGGATCGTTGCGACTGCTGACCCTTGCAGCGACCTTGATGTTTTCGTTAGCACATGCAGACGAATACGCGGACGTGTCGCAACTGGTACGTACAGGCAAACTTACCGAAGCTCTGTCCAAGGCCGACCAGTATCTGGCCACGAAGCCACGTGATCCGCAAATGCGTTTTCTCAAGGGCGTGATCCAGCGTGACTCCGGCAAGACCACGGATGCCATCTCCACCTTTACGCGTTTGACTGAAGACTTTCCAGAGTTGCCCGAACCGTACAACAATTTGGCAGTTTTGTACGCAGGACAGAGCCAGTTCGACAAGGCGCGCACTGCGCTTGAAATGGCGATTCGGACCAACCCCAGCTATGCCACAGCACACGAGAACCTGGGTGATGTGTACGCCAAACTGGCCAGCCAGGCCTACAACAAAGCCCTGCAACTCGACTCATCCAATGCAGGAGTCCCTCCCAAGCTGGCCCTGATCCGGGAATTGTTTAGTCCCACCGGGGCCAAGGGCCAGCGTCCAGTCCCCGCTGCAGTGGCAGCACCCGCCGCACCGACACCCGTGGCAACAAAACCAGCTCCAACCCTGCCAGGGCCTGCGGTTGCTAAGGCGCCGGTGGTAGCGACCCCTGCCCCAACACCGGTGCCTGTGGTAGCGGCTACGGCTGCATCCTCCGCGGCAGTTGTTGCGCCTGTCGCTGCATCCGCGACGCCCGCCGCTGCTGTCCCCGTCACTTCCAGCACCAACCAATCCAAAGATGCTGAAGCAGCGGTGCACGCCTGGGCGAAAGCCTGGGCCGCCAGAGATGTCAAGGCCTATCTCGCTTCCTATGGCAAAGACTTCAACCCACCTGGTTCCATGAGTCGCAGTACCTGGGAAGAAGAGCGGCGCCTGCGCATCAGCAGCAAGTCAAAAATCAGTATCAAGCTTGAAAACCTGACCGTTACCGCTTCAGGCAACACCGCAGTTGCCAAGTTTCGCCAGGACTACAAGGCCAATGGTCTGGCGGTATCGAGCCGCAAAACTCTGGATTTGGTCAAGAACGGTGACCGCTGGCAGATCGTCAAAGAATCCACCGGCACATGACGGTGGGATGGTGGACTGCTGACATGAGCAGGTCGATTCTCAGCCCGGTGCTGGTGGTGCTGGCAGTTCTTGCCAGCCAGCCTTCGCACGCGGTGAGCCCCAAGCACAGCAGCAAGCCAAAGCCGCAGCGCCAGGAAGTACCAGTGGTGAAGGATCAGGACGGCGTGGCCGAGGCACGCTTGATAGAAATCTACAGGTTGATTGCTACGGCGCAAAACCGTGAAGCACTTGCCAAAGCGGACCGACTGGTTGAAGACTTTCCGCATTTTCAACTGGCGCAACTGGTGCACGGCGATTTGTTGACAACCCAGACCCGGGCCATCAAAGCGTTTGGAGACGTGCCGGATACTGTGGCGCGCAGCGCCGGTGCGGCATTGGCCGAACTACGCGAAGAGTCCCAGCGCAGGGTCAGAGCGTTGCGCGAACGGCCCGTGGCGGGAACGCTTCCCTCGCAATTTTTAGCCCTTTCGCAGAAATCCAAACATGCAATTGCGGTGGACGCGTCCAGATCCCGGCTATACCTTTTTGAGAACTCTACCTCTGGCTTGAAACTGGTGGCAGACTACTATATTTCCGTTGGCAAAGCTGGCACCGCCAAGACAGCCGAAGGCGACCAGCGCACGCCATTGGGCGTGTACTACATCACCAGCAACCTGGACCCCAAGTCGCTAAAAGACTTCTATGGCTCCGGTGCCCTGCCGATCAGCTATCCCAACATGCTCGACAGCAAACGGGGGAAGACGGGCAGTGGAATCTGGTTACATGGAACACCACCGAATCAGTTCTCACGTCCACCACAGGCAACCGACGGCTGTGTAGTGCTGGCCAACCCGGACCTGCAGCACATCATACGTACCGTGGAAGTTCGTACCACGCCAGTGGTGATCGCCACGCAGTTGCAATGGGTTGCCCCACAAAGCGCGCGTGCCGAAAGCAAGCCCTTTGAAGATGCGCTGCATGGATGGCGCAACGCCAAGACCTCCGGCAACCTGCAACAGGTACTGACCTACTACGCGCAAGACTTCAGTAGCAATGGCAAGTCGCTGACCCAATGGACGCCCACGTTGAAAACCGAGATAGACCAGACGCAGGGGCGTACCATCCAGCTCAAGGATGTGTCCTACCTGCGCTGGACCGATGCCGCCGACACCATGGTCGTGACTTTCGGTGAAGTGGCCGATGGCACGCGGGTTGGTTGGACCAAACGGCAGTACTGGATTCGCCAGTCAAATCAATGGAAGATTTTTTTTGAGGGAGTAATCTGATGACAATTCAATGGAACACTTTGAACCGCCGCGCTGCGCTGGCCGGTCTCGCAATGGCCACAATCGTTGGCCCCGCACTGGCAGAAGGTGCACCGCAGGTCAAATTTCAGACCAGCCTGGGTGACTTCGTAGTGGAGCTCAATCCTGAAAAAGCACCCAAGACCGTGGAAAACTTCCTGCAATACGTCAAGGCCAAGCACTATGACGGCACCATTTTTCACCGCGTGATCCCTAACTTCATGGTGCAAGGCGGCGGCTATACCGTCAAGTACGACCAGAAAATCATGCGCCCACCCGTCGTACTGGAAGCCAACAATGGCCTTAAGAATGACCTGGGGACCATTGCCATGGCTCGCACCAACGAACCCAACTCCGCCACAGCCCAGTTCTTTGTCAACGTCAAGGACAATGCTTCTTTGAACGCCCGTGGCCCCGCTGATGGATACACAGTATTTGGCCGCGTAGTGTCTGGCATGGAAACCATCCTGAAAATCAAGGATGTACCCACTGGCTCGGGCGGCCCCTTCCAAACGGACGCGCCCAAAACACCCGTCCTTATCAACTCCGCTACCCTGGTGAAATAAATCATGAGCAACCCACAAGTCGAACTCCACGTCACCAACTATGGTGTCATCACCCTGGAACTGGACAAGGAAAAAGCCCCCCAATCGGTGACGAACTTTTTGTCCTATGTGGACAAAGGCCACTACAACAACACGATTTTCCACCGCGTCATACCGGGCTTCATGGTGCAAGGCGGCGGCATGGAGCCAGGCATGAACCAAAAGACCTGCGACGCGCCGATCCAGAACGAAGCCAACAACGGGCTGAAGAACAACAACTATACGGTGGCCATGGCGCGCACTGGTGACCCACACTCTGCCACGGCCCAGTTCTTCATCAACATCGCTGACAACGGCTTCCTGAACCACACCGCTCCCAACGCGCAGGGCTGGGGTTACGCCGTGTTTGGCAAAGTAGTGGGCGGCGCGGACGTCGTGGACAAGATCAAGGCCGTCAAAACCGGACGCAAGGGCTTTCATGACGACGTGCCCAAGGAAGACGTCATCATCGAAAAAGCCGTCGCCCTGTAAATACCGGGCAGCGCGGGATGGAACTCGACGCACCAGCCCACTGGCACTGCGTCGATTTCATCTCGGACCTGCATTTGCAGGCCAGCGATCCATTGACCTTTCAAGCCTGGAGCACCTACCTCCATTGCACGCAAGCCGATGCAGTATTCATACTCGGTGACCTGTTTGAAGTCTGGATCGGCGACGACATTCTCTCTGTGGAAACAGGCTTCGAGCGGCAATGCGCCGACGTGCTGCGTTCAGCCTCTGCCCGCCTGGATCTGTACATCCTGTGCGGCAACCGCGACTTTCTGATGGGGGCTGCCCTGATGTCGCACGGCGCTTGTACATTGCTGGAAGATCCTTGCGTTTTGTCCTTTGCCAACGAGCGTTGGCTGCTGACCCATGGTGACGCACTGTGCCTGGAAGACACCGAATATATGCAGTTTCGGGAACGGGTGCGCAGTGTGGATTGGCAGCGTGAATTTCTGCAAAAAACCCTGGTCGAGCGTGTCGCACTGGCGCGCAACATGCGGGAACAAAGCGAGGCGCGCAAACGCAGCGACACGGTCTATGCCGACGTGGATTCCGCGGCCGCCCAGGCCCTGTTGCAAAGCGTGCAATCGACCCACATGGTCCACGGCCACACCCACCGCCCGGCCAAGCACCTCTTGGCTGCCGGGATCGAACGACTGGTTTTGAGCGACTGGGACTTGAGCGCTCAACCACCGCGTGCCGAAGTGCTGCGTCTACGCCGTGCAAGCCATGGCTTGGTCGATAGCTTCACACTTGAGCGCATCCCACCCGGCATGTCAGGCGGCCCGATGTCGACTACGCCCAAGCCTCTGGATTGACCGTATCGATCTGCAAGGGGTCCAGAAACTGGTGCGCGTAGCGCAGGTAGACCCCTTCACTGACAAAGATATCAAACAGGTCGGGATCAATATGCCCGCCCATTCGGAATTTGTACATGATGTCCATCGCCTGAGACAACTTCATACCCTGCTTGTACGGGCGGTCACTGGCGGTCAGTGCCTCAAAAATATCGGCAATGCCCATGACCCGCGCCTGCACCGACATTTGATCCCGCGTCAGGCCCTTGGGATAGCCCTTGCCATCCATGCGCTCATGGTGGCCACCGGCGTACTCCGGCACATTCTTCAGGTGCTTGGGCCACGGCAACTGCTCCAGCATCTTGATGGTGGCCACGATGTGATGGTTGATGATGTTGCGTTCACCGGCCGTCAAGGTGCCTGCTCGAATGGTCAGATTCTCGACTTCATCCGGGCTTAACAGCTCGGACTGCAGCCCGCTCACATTGCGCCAGATGTACTTCTGGCCAATATCGCGCACGCGCTGCAGGTCCGCATCTTTCATCGACTCGGCACCCCGGTTCACGACACGCAGGAAATCACGATCGCCTTCCAGTGCCGTGATCGCCTCCCGGCACTGCACCCACAGCTGCGCTTCGGCGGACGCATCCTTCTGGTCCCGCAGCTCCAGTTGTGCGCGCAGGGCGGCGATTTCCTGGTCGCGCTTGAGGACCTCAAAGCGGGTGTCGACCAGGTCAATCCTGTCAAACAGTGTTTGCAGCTTGGTGCCTTTGTCCACAACATGCACCGGGGTGGTTACCTTGCCACAGTCGTGCAGCAGCCCGGCGATCTTTAGCTCGTAGCGATCGCGATCATCCATGGAGAACGCTGCCAGCGGACCCTGCGTATTGGCGTTGACCGCTTCCGCCAGCATCATGGTCAGTGCGGGCACACGTTGGCAATGGCCACCGGTGTAGTGCGACTTTTCATCAATGGCCAGATTGATCAGACTGATGAAAGACTCGAACAGCGCCTCCAGCTGCAACATCAGGTTGCGATTGGTGATGGCGATGGCCGCCTGCGACGCCAACGACTCGGCCAGACTCTGGTCCGCGCTGGAAAAGGACACCACTTCACCGCCAGGTCTGCGTTGGGCGTTGATCAGTTGCAGGACACCAATAACATCGCCTTCATGGTCCTTCATGGGCACAGCCAGGAAGGACTGCGACCGGTAGCCGGTGCGTGCATCAAATTGCCGGGTTCCTGAAAAGTCGAAGTTCGGCTCGGTGTACGCGTCTGAAATGTTGACTGTCTGGTTGTGGATGGCGGCATAGGCCGCGACCAGCGAGTCGTTTGGCCGTCCTTGGTCGTCGTGCAAGGGCAAATTGGGGAAATCAATCGGATTGCCTGAGGTTCCACCCATGGCGATTTTCAGTGAATCGGTTTTGAGAATCTCAAACCGCAACGCCTCCCGGTCTTCGGTCACACGGTAGAGCGTGCCACCGTCGGCGTGGGTAATGGTTTTGGCGGCGACCAGAATGCTTTCCAGCAGGCGGGTGATGTCACGCTCTTTGGACAGCGCGGCGCCAATGGCGTTGAGCTGTTCCAGCCGACGTAGCAGGTCTTCAATGGAGTCCAACAGATTCTCCCCGGAGTACAAGAAGCCACGTTCACTGCAGTGAACGTGTCATTCTTCCACAACCAGGCCTTAGCCGTCTGCCAAATGCTATTTTTTTAGCAGCACTTTGAGCACATTTTGCACGCGACGCGCGGCCATTGCACTGAACGGCCCGGCAAACACTGCCGCCGTATCCTGCCCCCAGGTTTGCACTGGCGGCGGATCGTTGCGGCGTGTCAGCAACTGCAACTGCAACGCGCGACGCGCATCCAGGTCCTCGGCCGGTGTCGGCACTTCCGCAGCCATTTCCAGCCTGAGCAAGGCCACATGCGGGTCGGCAACCTTGGCGGACGCATTGGTTTGCCCACCCAGCGCCTGCACCCAGGCATTGCGCGTGGCCGGCGGCGCCCGGTTGCCCAGGTCTTGCGCGCCCGGCACCAACGCGGGGTCACGCTTTTCCCAAGCCGTCAGCAACTGGGTCAGGGCTTCGCCATGGGCCTGCATCGCCAGCTTTTTCAGGGCCAACTGTGCGTGCTCCAGCGCATCGCGCTGCGCCCGGAATGCCGCATCCCCCAGGCGCGGGGCCTCGGGCCTGGTCTCATACGCACCACGCGTATCGGAGCCAAATCGGCCACCGGTGCGTCCATCACTGCGGCCATCGCCACGGGCACCGCCCGCGCGATCGTCCGAGCGCGGGCCGCGGGAGTTGCTGTCCTTACGATCACCCCACTTGCCAGCACCGCGCGCACCAGCGGCAGCAGGCGCCTCTTTTTTCATACCGGGACGGTCGTCACCCCGCATGGCAATCACCGGCTTGGGAGTCGGCTTGGGAGCGGGAGCGGGAGCCTGTGCCACGTCGGCATCCGGTTGCTCCGCTGTTTGCGACGTGATCGACACTACCGTTTCTATAGCATCAGAATTAGATTCCACGAGGGCTGGTGCTGTATTTTGATCAGCATCGGCTGTCTGCACCGCTGCTTTAGCTTCGCTCTCCTGCGACCCTGCGGTTTTCACATCAGCCTGCGCCTGGGCCTGACCCTGCAAAGCGGCTTCTAGCCCGGACATGGCCGCGCGAATGGCCTGGGCGTCCCCCGTTGCATTGGCGGAGTCCAGTGCCTTGGCAGCCTGCAAGACCATGCGGTCGCGCGCACCCAAGGAGGCCTCCGCTTTTTCGCGGTCCGCGGTCTTGCGGTTGAATGCGTCATCGATGGGTTTGCGGAATGCATCCCACAATTTTTGTTCATGGCGACGGTCCATGGGCACGCGGTGCGCCTGGGCCTGCCAGCGCTGCTGCAGAGCCTTGACAGCATCGACGCGCAATTCGGCAGCGGCACCCAACAGCTTGGCTTCTTCAATCATGGCGTGGCGCAAGGCTAAGCTCTCCGCCTGCAACGCTTCCAGCGGTGCAGCCGCGTTGGCTATAGCTGCCTTCCACAGAGGTTGCAACTCAGCAAAGGCCTTTTCGCCCAGATGACCCGCCTCACGCCAACGGTCGCCAAACTGGTGCAGGATACGGTTAAAGCCTTTCCAGTCGTCATCCAGCGCAGTCTGGTTGGCGGCAGCCCAGGCGTTGACTTCCTCGATCAGGGCCAGACGCTGTGCCTTGTGTTCGGCAGATTCAGCGCGGACCTTGTCCAGCCAGCCTTCGACGACCTTGTGCGCTTCGTTGCAGGCCTCGTCAAAACGTTTCCACATAGAGTGGTTGGGTGCACCGCCCTGGTCGGTCTGCTTCCACTGCTCGCGCAGGGAGCGCAAGGTTTCCTGCATCTTGCGGCCACCAATGGCCTGGCCTTCGGGGCGCTTGAGCAGACCTTCGGCCTGGGCGACCAGTGCTTCACGCAGTTGGTCGGCACGCCAGCGCTGCCAGCCCTCCAGTTCACCCGCGGCCGCCAGCGCCGCGTGGACCTGGTTCTCCAGCTTGTCGTCAATAACCCGTCCAAATTCTTTGAGGGCATGGCGCAGCGCATTGGCCGCGCCCGCACTGGCTTTGCCGTGGCCTTCGGCAATTTCAAGTTCCAGCGTCGCCAAAACCTCGCGCACCGTGGCGGTGGCCTGGGCCCGCACCTGTGGATCAATTTTCGGCTTGGGTTGTTTGGCAGGAGCTTCCACTGGCACGCCACGCGCCGCGCGCAATTCGTTGGCCCACATCGGGACCGGTGGCAACGGGGCAGCGCCGTCTTGTGCAGCGGCTACCGCCAACGCTAACGCGCCCTGAAAAGCGTCCCACACCACCAGCAACTGACCGCGGGAGGCATCCAGCAAGGGCGGAAACTTCACGTCCACACTGGCCCAGCTAGGGTCTACCACCAACTGCGCTGCATGCGCCTGCCAATGGTCCACGTCGACGCGCAAGGCGTCCACGGCCGCCTGTGCGTCCTGCCACGACTTGGTCGATAGCACTTCAATGCGTTGTGCCAACAGCACCGCGGCCTCGCGTTGCACCTGGACCTGGCGCTGCAGGTCTTCAATGACCCGAACACGTTCGGTCAGCCGGGTCTTCAGCGCGGCCAGTGGTTCACGGCTCAGGGGCGCGCCCGCTTTGGCCGCATCGCGCTGCCATGCGAGCGCGTCGGCGATGTTGAGTTTGACCATCCCCAACAGTGCCTCGGCCTTGGTGGCCCAGTCGGCTGCCAGAGACTCCTGGCCTTTGAGTCGCTTGGCCTCATCAATCTTTTCCCGCACCAGCTTGGCAGCGCCTTTATCCTTGACGCTCAATTCCTTGAAGACATCGGCGAGTTGATCGGGGCTGGGGCTACCCTGCAGCCAATCCCGAATGCGGGCGGCTCGCTCGCCTGAAGTAGGAGCGGAAAAGGCGCCACCGGTCAGACTGTCTAAATGGGCTATATCGTTGTTTTTGGCGGTAGAAGTCGACGTCACGGTGGGCTCGGAAGTGGGTTGAAAGGAAATCTGCAACCGCGTATTTTCGCCGCTAATTGGAAACTGCCCGGGGGTTTTTGTCCGTGTCGGACCAAACCGCCCCCTTCAGCGCCGAAAACCACACAACAGCAACTGCAAAATACCCAACTAGCCCACGTAAACATTGAACATACTGCTATCAACTATATAGCACCCAAATTTTCACCGGGCATACAGATTTCCTGGGCACCGTGCAGTCGCGCATGGAGCAGCAGGAGTAAACACTCTATATATAGAGGGCACGTGCCATCTAAGCAGATTTTCTGGGGGACACAAACAAGAAAGCCCGGCGCCCGAACCGTTCCGTTCGACCACCGGGCTCGACGGCTGACCAAAGGTCCATGCCGTCAGGGTCGGCACCGGGGAGATTAACGTCCCGCAATGCACTAGAAGCAATAGATTGCCTCCAAACGTTACCGGGGCCGCTTTATCACTGGTACCGTATTGGCACGGACTGGCTACTGCCGGAACAAAACCTGAGTGAACAGGCAACGGGAGTCTAGCGGGCACCCATGGCAATTTCAAATCGGGTTTTCAATGGATTTGGTGTTCGCGATTGCCAGATTTTCGAGACTGCGAAAAGCACCGGAAGGCCGCACCACGCCTAGATATTCGCATTCATACAATCAAAATTAGAATATCAAACCTATTTAATATTGTTGACTCGGTATATCCAACACCCATAGAATCCGCCCATTCCTAGTTTCAGCTAGGGATAACCCGTAACCGCTGCCGAACCCGGCATATTCAAATCGCTGCACATGTCGAACCGACGCCGCAGGATATTGATAGCGTACCAACCCAAACGTGGTGTCTGAAGTGACCGCACTGTTCACAGCGCGAAAACCCAGGACCCCCGCCTAAGAAGGAAGAGCTATGACAGCGACCGAAAAATTCACCAAGGGCTTGGCAACATTTGCCAGCGATATCGCCCAAGGTTTCTTCGAAATCACACACAACGGTTTTGCCCTGCTGGGCTTGGCCATGATGTTTGCCGTGATCACCCTGACCGCAAGGCCAGAAATCCGCCAGGCGGGGGAAGTCCAGTTGATGAGCTGGCTGCAAACCCGTCAAACCACCGTCACCGGTATTGCCGTGGACGCGGAGGCCGTTGACCGTGCGACAGCCACCAACCCACAAAGCCTGCCCAAACAGCAAGCCGCCGTGGCTTATTGGCTCAGCAAAAAGTACAACATTGCGCCTGAACCTCTGAGCGCACTGGTAGCCGAGGCGTTTGAGACGGGCAGCCGTTCCAAGCTTGATCCAACGCTGATCCTCGCGGTCATGGCCGTGGAATCCGGATTCAATCCGTTTGCCCAGAGCTCCGTAGGGGCTCAAGGCCTGATGCAGGTTATGACCAAGATCCACAGCGACAAGTACATGGGTTTTGGCGGCAAGCTTGCAGCCTTTGACCCCGTATCCAACCTGCGGGTTGGTGCCAAGGTGCTACAGGAGTGCGTGGCCCGTGCCGGCTCCATCGAGGGCGGACTCAAGCTCTACGTGGGTGCTGGCAATATGGAAGACGATGGTGGCTACACCGCCAAGGTTTTGGCCGAGCACAACCGCTTGCTCCAGGTCTCCAACGGTCGCAGCGTACCTGCTGCGGTGCAGTCCCAGGTGATTCCAGTGAAGCAGCCGGTCACGCCACCGGACGCCCCCCCCGAAGTCGTCGCCAGCTACATCAGCTCGTGAATCGTGCGCTGAACCGACCCACCGGTCGGCTCGGGTAAACTCCACACCGTACGCGACTGGCGATAGGCGCCCAAACCGAACCGGTTTGAGGCGCTGACGTGGGACTACCACTGGGGAGCGTGCCGCACCACCTGCATAGGTGGCCGCGTTCAGCCGTTCGCCTGGGCAGCCCTTGTCTCATTTCATATGACCAAGGTTCATTGTCTTAAAGGACTGCCATGTACCACCGCAATATCCTCGTCGAACAAGCTGATCCCGAAATCTGGGCTGCCATAGTGGCTGAGAACGCCCGCCAGGAGCACCACATTGAGCTGATCGCCAGCGAAAACTACGCCTCGCCCGCCGTCATGGCCGCGCAAGGCAGCCAGCTGACCAACAAGTACGCCGAAGGCTACCCCGGCAAGCGCTACTACGGTGGCTGCGAGCACGTGGATGTGGCCGAGCAACTGGCCATCGACCGCATCAAGCTGATTTTTGGCGCTGAAGCCGCCAATGTGCAACCGCATTGCGGCGCGTCGGCCAACGAAGCCGTGTTTCTAGCCTTCCTGAAACCCGGTGACACCATCATGGGCATGAGCCTGGCTGAAGGCGGCCACTTGACCCATGGCATGCCCCTGAACATCAGCGGCAAATGGTTCAATGTGGTGTCGTATGGTCTTAACGCCCAGGAAGCCATTGACTACGACGCCATGGAGCGCAAGGCCCACGAGACCAAGCCCAAGCTCATCATCGCTGGCGCCAGCGCCTATTCCCTGGCCATCGACTTTGAGCGCTTCGCCAAGGTCGCCAAGGACGTGGGCGCGATCTTCATGGTCGATATGGCCCACTATGCTGGCCTGATTGCCGCCGGCGTCTACCCCAACCCCGTGCCCCACGCCGACGTGGTCACCAGCACCACCCACAAGAGCCTGCGCGGCCCACGCGGCGGCATCATTTTGATGAAGTCACAACACGAAAAAGCCATCAACAGCGCCATCTTCCCTGGCCTGCAAGGCGGCCCGCTAATGCATGTGATTGCCGCCAAGGCGGTAGCGTTCAAGGAAGCGCTGCAACCCGGCTTCAAGGAATACCAGCAACAGGTGCTGAAAAACGCCCAAATCATTGCGCAAACCCTGACCGAGCGCGGCCTGCGCATCGTCAGCGGTCGCACCGAGAGTCACGTCATGCTGGTGGACCTGCGCGCCAAGGGCATTACCGGCAAGGAAGCTGAAGCCGTGCTGGGCAGCGCCCACATGACCATCAACAAAAATGCCATCCCCAACGACCCCGAAAAGCCCATGGTCACCAGCGGCGTGCGCATCGGCACACCCGCCATGACCACCCGCGGCTTTAAAGACGAAGAGGCGCGCGCCACTGCCCACCTGATTGCCGACGTGCTGGACAACCCGCGTGACGCAGCCAACATCGACGCCGTGCGCGTCAAGGTGCATGCCCTGACCGCACGCTTCCCGGTCTACGGCTAAGCCAGATGGCAAGCGCAAAAGCTATTATTTTCATAGCTGCATGCGCTTGTTTCACGGGGGCTAGTGGCCAATTTCTCTTCAAGACTTTGCCAAACACCCTATGAAATGTCCTTTTTGCAGCCACTCAGAAACCCAGGTCGTGGAGACCCGGATTTCTGAGGACGGAGATTTCATCCGGCGCAGGCGCCAATGCGGCTCCTGCGAAAAGCGCTTCACCACCTACGAGCGCCCCGACGTCAATTACCCGGCTATTGTCAAGAAAGATGGTCGGCGCATTGAGTATGAGCGCAACAAGCTTCTGGCCTCGTTCAATCTGGCGTTGCGCAAACGCCCGGTAAGCACCGAGCAGATAGACAGCGCCATGGAACGCATTGAAGAAAAGCTGCTGAACTTGGGCCTGCGCGAAGTGCCGTCAGCCCGCATCGGTGAACTGGTGATGCGCGAGCTCAAGAAGCTCGACAAGGTGGCCTACGTGCGCTTTGCCAGCGTGTACCGCAGTTTTGAGGATATTGACGAATTCAAGACGCTGGTGGATGAGGTGCGGCGGTAAGCCGCTCGCATCGCACAGGTGTCGTCTACCGCCAGCAATCCACCACCGAGCCGGAACCTGAAAACCCTTTCTCACCAGTGTGTTTGAGCGTCAGGGTGGAGCAAATGCTCACCGTATTGATCGGCGTTGCCGTTAAGGTAAATGTGTTTGCAGTAAGGTCCGCAACCGGGGTGAGGCCAATGTTGTACCTCGGCGACGGTGTGGGCACACTTGTAAAACGCGCGGGCAACGCTGCCCCGACAAACGTGTTATTGGTCGCGTAATACCGCTCCATAAATTGTTGCGCCTCCAACATGGCTGCGCGCGCCGAGGCACGGTCTCCGCGCTCGACGTAGATCCGGTAACTGGGCAGCGCAATGGCCGCCAGGATTCCAATGATGGCGACCACGATCATCAGTTCGATGAGGGTAAAGCCCGCATGCGTTGCCAAACGGCGCGCTTGCGGTCTTGTATGTGAATACTTCATGTTGACGGTCCTAGTGGCAACGATTAACGGATCGGCGGGTTAATGATACGGCGCCACACGCGTGTTCCGCCGGCCCCCACGGGGATGCATACCGGAAAACCCATTGTGGCTGACTGGATACTGGAGAGGCAGGTATTGGCCTCAGGGCACAGAGGGCTGCTTTCACACTTTTGGCCCTTCTTGGAGCAAACCGCTCCCGTACAATCCCCTTCGGGGCCACCACCGCCCACATCCGTCAACCGGGAGCCTCCGGCGACCCCCGCGCTGCTCACTACCGCGTCCACGCCATCCGCAATCGTTTGGTAACCGATCGCAACCGTATCGCTTCCATTGGAAGAACCATCGCCATTGGTGTCGAAACTGTGGTTGGTAGGATTGCTTCCCTGCTCCACCGGCACCAAAAGATTCAGAGCCGAACCTTTTCCTGATTGGCAAGCCAGCGGCGTGCCCTGCACGGGCGCTACGGAACTCAGCAAAGCCGTTTTGAATCCGACAACCTGAGAAGGATAAATCACGCGACCACCCGTTATCGCAGGACTCAGGTCCATGTACCACCCCCGGGTCGTACTGGAATAGTCGACTTCAGCCCCCGAGGCAGAGTAAAAGACGCTGGTGTCTGCAAGACCGGTTCCCGCAAACGATGTCAAAGTGCGTACTTCAAGATTGGACCTGGTCAATGGGCGAGGTACCGTATCGACAACCGCCGTAGCACCCGCATCTTTGTCCCACACGCCATACACTGACTGCGTCGCGGTATCGCTCGCATCTGCCGTGCTGAACAACTTGCCGGTACCAAAGAGCACCATATAGCCACCCAGATCGTTCCTGAACACCGCAGGACTGGAGGTAATGGGCTGGGCCGCACCCAGCGGGTCCTTTGCGGCAAACAGGCCTGTAGGACTGGCCGTGTCAACCGCAAACAGATTGGTGGTGGTGTTGTACTTGATCTTCCAGAGCTTGCCTTTCAGGTCCCCCACATAGATAAACTCTGTTCGTCCCGTCACAGGGTTGGGTATCAGCGTCACGCCACCCAAACCATTGCTTCCCGTGCTATCCAGAACCAGCTTCTGAATGGCAGAGGCCCGCGTCGCGGCATTGCTACTGGCGGCATCTTCGATATCCACGACAAACAACACTGCTTTGCCATTGGTGCTGGAGAAGCCATTGCCAAAAACAGCAACCCAACGACCGTTGCTGAGCACCCCGACCTTGACAGGTGTCGTCATGTATCCGATATCGTCATCTTCAACGCTGGACAGTTCCCAGCGGACCGAGCTAGGGCCCATGCTGGCTGAATCCGTGACGTCGAGTGCGAAAACAGCACGCCCCCCAGCCCCCAGGGAGCCGAACAGGTAGTTGCGCCAAGAAGCGGACGCAGCACTGGGCGCCTTGACATAAGCATCCGCCTCATGCAGTGGACCATCCACAAAATACTGATGTTGAAGCGCGACCGTGGTACCGTAGTTCTTGTCGGCCAGTTTGTAAAGGTCCGCATAGACCGCACGGGGTACATAGGCAAAGATCTCAGTGCCATCGGTCGCTGCGGAAGCACCGAGGGTGTCCTTGAAAGCATGCAGCATGCCGTCATTGCTACCTGCAAATAGAACGGCGGTACGCGCAGCTTTGGCGGCCTTGAAGGTAGCGTAGGCCGTAGCTCCCCCAAAGGCAGGGTCGACATAGGCCCCGTCAAAATTACTCTTGATCAATACAGGGTTGGAATTGACGATGTCGCCCAGGATAAACGGTTCCCCAGCCGTATCCTTCCGGGTGCGAAACGGAAAACCAACACCCTCCTGGCTGTGGTCACCCTTCAGGAAATCTATGAACTGCGTGGTATAGGTCGCCGCCACTGAGCCCAAAGCAGTCCTGCTGGCACTTGGCAGCGAACTCCACGCAAACGGGATACCCGCCCAGGTTGCCGCAGTGGAGTCCCACGTCACGATGTTGCGGCTACCCCAGGCTGGCATCCGCTTCGCTGCATCCCATTGCTCAGTACTGTCAGCCACACCGGATGCATTCACGTTGAAAGCCAGAATTCTTCCGTCCCAACTGCCGGGGTTAAATTTGGGTACATATTTTCGGTTGCCCGTAGACAGCAAACTTGCAGCGGTTGCAACGCCCGCCGTGGCACCAGCCCCACCGGTGGCCCCGGCCAGTGCGGTTCGAATGGCAGTCGCCAACTCATTGGGGTCTTTGGCACTAAAGTACTTGCCACGGCTATTGAGGGCAGCATGCCAGAGGTCATCGACGTTGGGTTTGAATGTGCTCGCGTCAGCTTTCGGCCAGCCTGTAGTTCCGGCAGTTGTTATCGTCCCTCCAGTCAAAGCGGGCAGATCAACCAAGGGGTCCAGCGTACCTTTCACTCCGAGGCCCACCGTAAAGTTGGTCATGTTTTGCCAGAATGAGGTGTTTTCGGCAACCGCCGGCACCAAATTGACTGTCGCAGGCTGCAAGTCGGTCTTCCAGTATTTCATCGCAACGTCAGCAAGGGTATTGCTCCAGGAATCCGAATACGGTAGTGCAGCGACATATTTGTAGCTTTGGCCATCACCCGTAATGGTGGTTCCATCCGTGCCGTCCTGGTTTCCGACCGCCACGACGGCACCATTCCAATAACCGTCGGTCGTCATGATGTTGTACGAGCGGCGGCATGTCTTATTGTTGGCCACGACGTTGCCGCTAGCACCCGGAAAATCCGTCCACGGTCCCTTGCTATCGGTGCGCGAATAGTATTGTCCAACCGCCTCCATGGCCGGGACCAATGGCGTGCCCTTGTTAGTCTTTGGCAGGTTTTGCAACCATTTGAACAGTTGATCTTTGCGCGCGAAATTAAAATCCCGCACGCCTCCGCCGCCGTATGTCGCCGTCTCGCTTTCCAAAACCTTGGTGGCAACTCCATCAACCGCGACAGCTCCGCCATCATTTTTGTTGATGGTGCCAAAGCCCAAGCGCATGGAAATGGCGCGCGCAGTTCCCGTTCCGGCGCCAGCACCTGTGGCGGTAAACACCGTATCCACGGTGTTGGACGCTGCACCTATTGCGGTGAACGACGTGCTACCCGCAGAGACAATTGCATAACTGGTACCGATGACAAAAGTACCGGCCGTCACCGGAGCGGCTTCCACGCCGAAAGCTTCCAGTAACGCACCACGGGCCAGGAGGTTGCGGTTACGGTAGTAGCTAAACCAGTTGGCGTAGTTTTGTTGCTCTTGAGCCTGCGTACAGGTCGCACCCGTGCAATCCGCACGATTTGGATATTTGGTGAAGTCAACTTGGCTGGCCCAACCAGTGCCCGTGCCAACTCCGGTCGCAGTGAATTCGGTACCCACTGAATTGGAGGACGCGCCAATGCTGGTAAACAAGGTGGATCCACGCGTTGTGATCTTGTACTTGGTCCCAACAATAAACGATCCAGCTGGAACAGTGTTGATACTGTAGCCCGTGTAATGGGTTGCATCGTTTACGCTGAGGTATGCACCGGAGACCTTGTTCAAGCGAAAGTACACACCAGGATCGTGGAAAAAGGCGGCCAATACGGGTGCACAACCTCCTCCGACGGCGGTACTCGTGTTGGCAGAACTGGCTCCGTTGACGAAACACCAACCAGTGGTCGCCACTGCGGTCGAACTGCCAGTACTTGCGGTACCCGTCCCAGACCCGGGCCCCGTCGCGACAAAACTTGTTCCAACGCTATTGTTGGCAGCACCAATGGCGGTGAAGGACGTAGAGCCAGCGGTAACTATTTTGTACGTGGTTCCAATGGTAAAAGAGCCTGCGGCGAAGGTTCCGCTGAGGGCGGTTAAATTGACAAACGTGCCAGCCGCTCCGGTACGAACCACGGGGTCAATGTAGGCGGTTGCTACCGGAGAATTCGGCCATCGGGTAACGCCATCGCTGGTAAGCCAGGGTCGGTATTGAATCTCGGGGTTATAGAAGATCGTGTTGGTATCCGGTGAGCGAATGGCCTTTAAGACGTAATTTCCTGACCCAAGAACACCGGGCACCGTACCTCGCAAATAATCTGCTTGGTACGTATCATTCTTGTCAGAGCGCACCTGGGCGCCGCCCACCGGATTGGTAACCACACCAATGTTGGTCGGGGCAAACGTGGTTTCCGGCATGTGCTGGAACTGCATGGAACCCGAGTCGTCCAGCGTGAGGACCACATTGGGTGACACTGCCGCACCACCTTTGGTCAATAACGGCATCTGTGCCGGCGTCTGCGCATACACCAAAGGTGCGCCGACCAACAGCAGGGGGAGCAAGACACGGGTCAGTGTCTGGAACCGGAAATGGGATAGGTTTGCAGTCATGGGAGTTACTCCTCTAGGTTCTCAGTATTCAGTTCGTGATGGATTGCAACCACACAACGGCACCTCTGTCGGTGACACCGCTGCCATCGGCGTGGTAATCGGGGCTATAGCCACGGGCTGTAATCACCACACCGTAACCAGTCATGTTCTCGACAACACATTCTGGTTTCTTATTGGGCAAAACCGTGTCCACGGTGTCTTGAATAACGGAATCTGGAACGGTTGTGCGTGTCGCGGACTTTCGTCCTGACGAACCAGTCCACGTCGCCGGATCTTCCCACCCTGACGTGGTAGGGCCAAAGGTTGTGGGAGAGCCGATTTGTGCTGTCTGCAAAGAGTAAGGACGATCAGCCGAGCTCTTCTTCATCTGGTTTTCACAATACCGAAGAGCAGCCTCTGCATACTGCAAGGCCATAGACTCAACCCGCAAGTTGTTGGTGGCGCGCTGCTCCGAAGTGGCGCTGCGCATGGCCGTTGCGGTCGTGATACCGATGATGATCATCATGATCAAAACAATGATCAACGAAATACCACGGCTGTTGTGCCGACGAGCGTGAGAGTTTGGTAGGGCTAACATTTCAAGGTTGTCCATCAAGACGTCATTTTGGTACGCACGGTGGCGGTGGTGAAATATGCCCGGCGCAAGTATTTGTCGGCGGAAGTTTGTGATACAGAGTCGCAATCCAGATAAGTCAAAGTATCTTCACCTGTAAGAACAGGCTCGGCGCTGCGCATCAGCAAACAAATGCGCACACTCATCACGTTATTCCACTCTGCAGCACCCAGAGCATTCACGGTGTTGGCAGTGGAAACGTCTTTTCCGGCTTTGGCGTAGCGGATAACCTGCTCGGGCGCTGCCGTTGTGGTCACGCCGTACCACAGTTGCATGTCTTCAACGTTTTCGACCAGCGGTTGCGCGACACCACCACCGGCTGGGCTGGCGCAATGCAACTCCTTACGTCCGCTACTGCTCGTACTCACATAGTAACGATTGCGTGTGATGTAGATCGTGCCCGCTACGGTTATTCCTGTGCCCAAGCAATCGGATGGAGTCTTGGCAACCCCTTGAGGCACTGTGGTCTTATCGTCTGCCTCATACACCACCTCAATTGCAGAAACAGTAGTTCCCGTCGCTGTGTTGCACGTCATCGCACCCGCGGCCGAGGGGCTAACAAACGGCACTGTCCCGCTGGTGCTATCGCAGCCAAACAAGGCGGGCGCTCCCAGGGCATTTCCCGGAGAAACATAGCCGGCCATTTGTACCTCGCGCGTGAGCAGATTCAAGGCGACTTGGGCATCCTGATTCATTTGGCCCACTGCCGTCTGAAAACGGCTAACTTTGCCAGAATCAACAAAGCTCACGAGGACCGCCACCACCACCACCATACCGATAACCAAGGAAATCAACAGTTCGATCAACGTAACCCCGCTCATCTTGCGGGAAGAACCAATGGCTTTCATATGTTGATCCTGAAATAGATACACCGAATACTTTTGTCTGTGCTGTAAGAACCAGGGCATTCTTTGGCGTTGTTACGTGAATCCGTGGAGTTTTCATCCGGGGCGGCTACCGCCGGGTCACGCCAGGCGATCCACACATCCGCTGCAAGCACGGGATTGACTACCGCCACAGACGGCGTGACAAAAACCGAACCCTCTGGCAACTGATTTCTGACGGCGCGGCGCCAAGCGACAAGGTCGTAGGCTGCCAATTCGGCCGAATTGCACGAAACTGAATAACCCTCGCAAGCGGTACTTGCGGTGAGCGCACTGGCTTGCGCTGCGAAATCACTAGACACTGCATAGTTTAAAAGCCCAGCCTGATTGGAGCGCATGCGCTCTGCCAAATCAGACGCCAACATGGTCGCCGTACCCCGATACTGCGACATTTTGGAATACCGGATGGACGCCACATTGGCGCCCGCCAGTGCCAACAAGCCAATGGCTGCCAACAACACGGAAATCAGTACCTCGATCAACGAGGCTCCACGTATCCGTTTGAGACCAGGGCCAGAGCGACTGCGATTCAACATGTTGTGGCTCCCTCGACACGCAAGCTGGGGCGTCCGGTGCTGGACATGCAAACCACGCGGTTTGTCGCCGCCGAGGCCTCACGGGTAGGCGTAACAATCAGCGTCGCAGTCGCTGCCTTTGCAATCCCATTGGCTTCAAAGGAAAAGTAATCTATTGCGGTTGTTGTTGCGTTGTCGATGGACGCGATATTGGTGAGTGGCTGCTGGACGCGAACGATTTCCTCCCCGGCATCCCGAACGGATGGAGTGGCAGCCACAGTATCTACAAACACGATCCAACCATTCGCCCATTTACCTGGAGCACTTGAGCATGTATCTAAACTACCGTTCGCAAGACTACAAATAGAAACCCTTACAGAGCGCCGCAATGCCTCCGAGCGCGCAAAACGGATGTCAGCAACCAGCGCAAGCGCTGCCCCTTGCGCGGATCGTTTCATCAGCATCATGGTGAAACTGGGCACAGCCAAACTGGCCAGAACGGCAATGATGGCGACGACCACCAGTAATTCAATCAATGTAAAGCCGTTGGATCGATTTCTCATATGGCAGAGGTTAGTCTAAAGTTGTGCGGGTCGGCAAGGGAATCCCGATATCCGGCAGGCCTACACCGCCAAACGGTAAACTGGGCCATATGCTCTAGAGACTTCCGTGTACCCATCACTAATCAAAAAAGCGCTGAAACTTGCCGCGACAGCGTCCCACCTTTGCCCACCCAATCCGTCTGTGGGGTGCGTCATTATTGGGGACCATGACCGCCTGCTGGGACAAGGGCAAACCCAGCCCACGGGAGGTCCCCACGCCGAAGTCATGGCGATACGTGACGCTGCCAAGAACGGCCTTTCTGTCAACGGCGCAACCGCCTACGTCACTCTGGAGCCCTGCTCCCACCACGGTCGCACCGGGCCGTGCTGCGATGCGCTGATTGCCGCCGGCATCAAGAAAGTCGTGGCCACCAACATCGACCCCAACCCGCTGGTAGCTGGCCAGGGCTTCGCTCGGCTGCGGGCGGCCGGAGTAGAGGTGGAAGTTCTGGCAGCGGATGACCCGCTGGCCATTCAGTCACGCGAACTCAATATCGGCTTTTTCAGTCGCATGATCCGGAAAACTCCCTGGGTACGCATGAAAATTGCCGCGTCCCTGGATGGCAAGACTGCCCTAGACAATGGCACGAGTCAATGGATCACTTCGCCAGCAGCACGTGCCGACGGTCACGCTTGGCGGGCGCGGTCTTGCGCAGTCCTCACGGGCATTGGAACCGTGTTGCAGGACAACCCTCGGCTGGACGTAAGATTGGTGCAAACAACGCGCCAACCTAAAGTCGTCATCGTGGACAGCGACCTCAAAACGCCGATAGACGCCGCCATTTTCATGCCGGGTCGCGACGTCTGGATATATACAGCCACGCAAAACGAACCACGGCGCCAAAGGCTCGAAGCATCCGGCGCAACCGTCTTGTTTATGCCCGATACGCGGACTGATGGCTCACCCACGGGCAAAGTCGATTTGGCGGCCATGCTACTGGATTTGGGGCGGAGGGAGATCAACGAGCTACACATCGAGGCGGGTGAACGCTTGAATGGCTCCTTGATTCGAGAAGGTTTGGTGGACGAGTTGCTCATCTACCTGGCACCCAAACTCTTGGGTCAGGGTCGGGACATGGCCAGTTGGGGCCCATTGAATGATTTGGCACAGGCGCCGCAACTCGAATTCAGGTCAACGGACATGGTTGGGCCAGACCTAAGGTTGCTCGCACGGGTCAGTGGCCGCGACGTTTTTTAGACCCCTCGGCAGTAGGGGCGCCAATCCCTGCGAAAATAGCAAGATGTTTACTGGAATCATTACCGGCGTCGGTCGGATATCTGTCGTTCATCCCCTGGGCAGCGCTCCCGACCATGGTAAACGTCTGACCATTGCCTGCCCACCCCACTACCTTGACGATGTGGGGCTGGGCGACAGCATTGCACTGAATGGTGCTTGCATGACGGTGACGACATTGGATCCTGAAGCAGCCCTATTCACGATCGACATCTCCGCGGAATCACTGTCTAAAACTGCCGGTCTGGACGCGATGGGGCCGATCAACCTGGAAAAAGCCCTGCGCGCCAATGATCGTTTGGGGGGACATCTGGTATCTGGGCACGTCGATGGCATTGGAGTCATCGCCCATTTCGCGCAAGTAGGTGAGAGCTGGGAGTTACGGGTGATGGCGCCCCGGACACTGGCCAAATACCTGGCTTACAAGGGATCCATCACCATCAACGGTGTGAGTCTGACGGTTAACCGAATAACGGACCTGGCCGGCGGCTGCGAGGTGAGCATCAACCTGATTCCGCACACCGTCGACAATACCGCCTTGGGCAGCCTGCGGGCGGGAGCCCAGGTAAACCTGGAAATAGACTTGATCGCGCGCTATGTGGAACGCATGCTCAGCAGCAGCGACGCCACAGCAGGCTGACTTTATTAGAGCCCATACTGGCCTACAAATCCCACAAGGACAACAATGAAACGAGTTGATGATTTCCGGTTGAAGTTTGGCAAAAAAGAAGTAGTGCCAATCATCATAGGCGGCATGGGTGTTGATATTTCGACTGCCGAGTTGGCTTTGGAGGCAGTCCGACTTGGTGGTATTGGCCACATTTCTGATGCGATGGTGCAGGACGTGTCTGACCGGCGCTTTGATACCGAGTTTGTGAAGGAAAAGACCAAGTTCTACAAGCACAACATCGACAACTCGGACAAGAGCTCAGTCCAGTTTGACCTGGGACGACTGGCTGAAGCCACCAAGCTGCACGTCGGCAGGACCATGGAAGCCAAGCGCGGTGACGGCATGGTGTTTGTCAATTGCATGGAAAAACTGAGCATGAACTCGCCACGCGACACGCTGCAGGTACGATTGAACTCGGCTTTGGATGCAGGCATCGATGGCATTACGTTAAGTGCAGGCTTGCACTTGGGTTCTTTTGGGCTGATGGCTGATCACCCCCGTTTCCGGGACGCCAAACTGGGAATCATCGTATCTTCAGTCAGGGCTTTGCAGCTATTCCTGCGCAAAACCGCACGCCTCAATAGACTTCCAGACTTTGTGATCATAGAAGGGCCTTTGGCGGGCGGGCATTTGGGCTTTGGCATGGACTGGGCCCAGTACGATTTGGCGACTATCGTGGCTGAAATCGCCCAGTTTCTAAAAACCGAGCAACTCGACATCCCGTTGATTGCTGCGGGTGGCATCTTTACAGGCAGCGACGCGGTGTCCTTCCTGGAAAATGGCGCTGCGGCGATTCAAGTGGCCACACGCTTCACCGTCGCCAATGAATGCGGCCTGCCTGACAAGGTAAAGCAGGAGTACTTCAAGGCCAGCGAAGAAGACATCGTAGTCAACACACTGTCACCCACCGGATACCCCATGCGCATGCTGCGGAACACACCCGCCATTGGCGCAGGCATACGCCCAAATTGTGAAGCCTATGGCTACCTGCTGGACGGCAACGGTAGTTGCGCCTACATCACCGCCTACAACGCACAGATAGTGATCCACCCGGATGGAAAGAATATTTCCGTTCCTGACAAGACTTGTCTGTGCACTCACATGCGCAATTACAACTGCTGGACATGCGGCAGCTTGACTCATCGATTGAAAGACACGACTCACAAGTTGGCCGACGGGCGATATCAAACACTGAGTGCCGAGCACATCTTCAAAGACTATCAGTTCAGCGTTGATCAACAAGTGGCTTTGCCCATATGAGTACCGCACCGATTAACTAGCGGGTCCGGAGCCATACCCGACGACCGTAACTGTGAAATGGCTTTTCCGTTGAATGCCCTGCACCATCTGGGACAATAGCGGGCTTTCCCTGTAACTCAACAGACACCATGAATCCCCAAATCCTTGTGCCCATTTCCCCTGTAGAAGACATCGTGGCCGATATGCGCGCGGGGCGTATGGTCATTCTGGTCGACGAAGAAGACCGCGAGAATGAAGGGGACTTGGTCATGGCAGCCGATCATGTCACGGCGGATGCCATAAATTTTATGGCCCGTTTTGGCCGGGGCCTGATTTGCTTGACCCTCACCCGCGAGCGCTGCAATGCGTTGCAACTTCCTCCCATGACGGCCCGTAACGGCGACAAAAAGGGCACGGCATTCACCGTTTCAATCGAGGCGGCCGAAGGTGTAACAACCGGGATTTCCGCCGCCGACCGCGCTCGCACGGTTCAAGCCGCTGTGGCGAAAGGCGCTGTACCCGACGATCTGGTGCAACCCGGTCACATTTTCCCGCTGCAAGCAGTGGACGGCGGCGTACTTATGCGCGCAGGGCACACAGAAGCCGGTTGTGACCTCGCGGCAATGGCCGGGTGTTCCCCTGCGTCGGTAATTTGCGAAATCATGAAGGATGACGGGACCATGGCGCGCCTGCCAGACCTGCAAGTTTTTGCTGGTGAGCATGGGCTAAAGATCGGTACGATCGCTGACCTGATTGCCTATCGTAGCCAGGTCGAATCACTCATCGAGAAAAAGGGAACCCATAGCATTGCAACGGCCTTTGGCGAATTCACTGCACACGCGTTCCGCGACACCACTGGCAAAGGCGTACATTTGGCCTTGGTCAAAGGGGAATGGTCTGAATCAGACGCGGTTTCCGTACGCGTACATGAGCCGTTGTCTGTGCTGGATGCACTTGTGGTCGGACGAACCATGCATTCCTGGAGTCTGGACGCAACGCTGTCTCACATTGCCGCTGAAGGACGAGGCGTGGTCGTTCTACTCAATTGCGGTGAAAGTGGCGACCAGTTGTTGGCCCAATTTGAAGGAACTGCACGCCCGGCCCATGCACCTGAACGGGGTCGCATGGATTTACGCACCTACGGTATTGGCGCGCAAATATTGCGGCAGTGTGGCGTCCACAAGATGCGGCTGATGGGAAGCCCTCGACGTATGCCCAGTATGACTGGGTATGGCCTCGAGATCACCGGTTATATCAGCAAGTAAGGATTACTCTATGTTTGGCGCAGACAAAGGCAGCGTTTCGTCCACCGACAGCCGCTTGAATGGCAAAGGACTCAAGGTGGGAATCGTGCAGGCCCGCTTTAACGCTGGCGTAACCGACGCACTGGCGCAATCGTGCAAAACCGAACTGCTGGCTTTGGGCGTCGCTGAAAAAGACATTGAACACCTGACAGTTCCCGGCGCTCTGGAAGTGCCGGTCGCCCTGCAAGCAATGGCAGAAAAGGCCAGCTACGACGCTCTTGTTGCAATCGGGTGCATCATACGGGGTGAGACCTACCATTTCGAACTTGTCGCCAACGAGTCCGGCTCAGGGGTAACCCGTATCTCGCTGGATTACCAGTTGCCCATTGCCAACGCCATTTTGACCACAGAAGACATGCCCCAGGCGATTGCCCGCCAGGTTGAAAAAGGGCGCGATGCCGCCCGTGTTGCTGTGGAAATGGCCAATCTGCTGGAGTCCATGTAATGAATGATGTGAACACCCCGTCCGTCGGCAAGCGACCTCCGCGTCAGTCGCGCACCGGGTTGACCAGTACCGGCGCCCGCAAAGCGGCCAGCAAGTCCGACCGGAGCCGGTCGCGCGAGTTTGCCCTGCAAGCGCTATACCAGCATTTGGTGGGAGGCAATGCCGTCAACGACATCGACACCTTTACCCGAGATTTGGCGGGGTTTAATAAGGCGGACTCAGTGCATTTTGATGCTCTGCTACAGGGTTGTGTAACAAACGCGGTCCAGCTGGACGCTTTGATCGTTCCGCTTCTGGACCGTCCAATGGCCGAAATTTCCCCCATTGAGCACGCAATCATGTGGATTGGTGCATATGAGTTCAGCCATTGTCAGGACGTTCCGTGGCGCGTGGTACTCAATGAATGCATTGAGCTGGCCAAAGAGTTTGGCGGGACCGATGGGCACAAATATGTCAATGCGGTGCTCAATGGAATGGCGCCAGCTTTGCGGGGGGCCGAAATCGAATCCGACCGTGGCCACGGCAAAAAGTTACGCACCTGAGCGCCGCCACGCAAATTCATGCAGATTTCGTCGCGTGCGCAAAAGATAGAACCCTTCTATGTCATGGAGGTGGCGAAGGCCGCCACAGCACTGGGCCAAGGGGTCGCGCACACCGACTCGCCCATGATTTTCCTGAACATCGGTGAGCCCGACTTCACCGCTCCGCCCCTGGTACAGGCGGCAGCAGAACAAGCGATTCGGGACGGGCGCACGCAATACACTCCAGCCACAGGGCTGCCAAGCCTGCGCGAACGCATCAGCCACTGGTACGCCCAACGGTTTGGTGTGAATGTTCCCGCCAGCAGGATCGTTGTGACGGCAGGAGCATCCGCCGCCCTGCACTTGGCGTGTGTGGCCCTGATTGAGCCCGGCGACCAGATCCTCATGCCGGACCCCAGCTACCCTTGCAACCGACACTTTGTCAGCGCCGCTGAAGGCGTTGCCGTGCAAATACCCACTACTGCTGACGATCGCTTCCAACTCAATGCAGACCAGGTGCGGTCGGCGTGGGGGCCACGTACCCGCGGCGTGCTGTTGGCCTCACCATCTAACCCCACAGGTACCTCCATCCACCCGGAGGCTTTGCGTGACATCCATCGTGTGGTGCAGATGCATGGTGGAATCACCCTGGTGGATGAGATTTATTTGGGGCTGAGCTTTGATGACAAGTATGGCCATACCGCACTGGCGATGGATGACGACATCATCAGTATCAACAGCTTTAGCAAATACTTCAACATGACGGGATGGCGTCTGGGCTGGATGGTCGTTCCCGAGAAGTTGGTACCAGTGATTGAACGACTGGCGCAAAACCTGTTCATTTGCCCCAGTACGATCGCCCAGCATGCGGCATTGGCATGCTTTGAGCCGGTAAGTCTGGCCATCTACGAACAGCGCCGCAATGAGTTCAAAGCACGGGGCGACTACTTCATACCCCAACTCAACGCCATGGGTTTGACCGTGCCGGTGATGCCTGATGGAGCTTTTTATGCCTGGGCCGATTGCACCGCCGCGTGCGCCAAATTGGGCGTACAGAACAGCTGGGACTTTGCATTTGCAGTGATGAACCAAGCCCACGTTGCCATCACCCCGGGGCGGGACTTTGGTAGTGCGCAAACACAAAATTTTGTACGCTTTTCGACTGCAAGCTCCATGGAGCAATTGCAGCAAGCGGTCGTCCGCTTGCGTGGTCTTCTGCTATAGCGCCGTCTCACCAATGCCTCGCACCAACACCCTGAACCGCCAATATGAATCAAGATCTATCCATACTTCATCTCGTGCTCAACGCCAGCTTCGTGGTGCAAGCCGTGATGCTGCTACTGATGGTGGTCTCCATATCCAGTTGGGCTGCCATTTTCCGGAAGTTTTTTGCGCTGAACCGCGTAAAGTCCCTCAATGAAGCATTCGAGCGCGAATTCTGGTCAGGCGCCAGCTTGAACGATCTCTTTGCCGAAGCTAGCAAGAACGCCGCCAAGGCTGGGCCCATGGAGCGCATATTTGCCAGCGGTATGCGTGAATTTCAAAAACTGCGTGAACGCCGTATTGCCGATGTTGGTACCCTGATGGACGGCGCACGACGCGCCATGCGGGCCAGCTTTCAGCGCGAAATGGACGTCATTGAAACCAACCTCTCCTTCTTGGCGTCTGTGGGTTCGGTGTCTCCCTATGTAGGGCTGTTTGGCACAGTCTGGGGCATCATGCACGCCTTTGTTGGCCTGGCCGCTCTGACTCAGGTGACTCTTGCCACTGTTGCGCCGGGCATTGCCGAGGCCTTGGTTGCCACCGCTATTGGTCTGTTTGCTGCCATTCCAGCGGTGGTCGCCTACAACCGATTTGCCCGGGACATTGACCGCATTGCGACCCAACAGGAAACTTTCATTGAAGAGTTCTCCAACATCTTGCAACGCAACGTGGGCGCACAAGCCAACGTTGCGCGCTGACCATGCCTGCAATCGCACACCGCGGCCGGGGTCGGCGCACCATCAACGAAATCAATATGGTGCCCTTTATTGACGTGATGCTGGTCTTGCTGATCATCTTCATGGTGACAGCGCCGCTCATCACACCCAGCATGATCGACCTGCCCAGTGTCGGGAAGGCGTCGCGCCAGCCAGACCAGATCATTCAGATTGTGATCGGCAAGAACGATAGTCTGGAAATGAAAATCAAAGACAAGACTTCTGCTCTGTCACTCAAAGACTTGGCCAGCACCGTCAAGAGCGCGCAAGGCGCCCGCGATGGCGCGGCAGCGGCCAACTCGGCAGTGGTCATCAGTGCTGACAAAAACGTGAAGTACGAGAGCGTGGTCAAAGTTATGGATACGTTGCAACGCGCTGGTATTCAGCGGGTTGGCTTGTCGGTTCAATTGGCGAACTAGAAAGACCGTCACGTACAACTCTACGCTCACTCAGCCATGACCGCCATTCAAGCTCGCATGGAATTTGCACCACCGCCAACGCCAGGCCTTGTGCGTGCGCTGGCCCTGGCGATTGTGGCCCACGCCTTGTTGCTGGCCGTTCTGGCGCTGGGAGTTCAATGGAAGCGGGACGCCACACCCGTCACGGTGGAGGCCGAACTGTGGTCTGCCCTGCCCGTTCAAGCCGCCCCACCGCCACCAGAACCAAGAACAATAGCCCCGGAACCAATTGCAGTTCGTGTTTCCAAGGAACTGGTCCCACCAATCCCAACTCCAGCACCTACCGTGCCGGACCCTAGTATTGCCATTGCCAAAGAAAAGGCCAAGCTTCTCCGTGAAAAGCAAGCGGAGCAAGACCGACAAAAGGAAGCACTGAAAATCCGGCAGGCGAAAGAAGCGCGTGAGAAGGAGCAGCGCGAAAAAATCGCCAGGGACAAGAAACTTCTGCAGGATCAGCAGAAAGCGCAATCCGCCAAGACCGATGCAGATGCCAAAAAGGTGGCTGAACTGCGCAAGCTGCAGATTGAGCGCATGAACCGCATGGCAGATCAGGCCACAGGGTCCGGTGACGCCAACTCCAACGGCACAGCCAAACAATCTTCCGGCCCGTCGGCAAGCTACGGCGGGCGTATTCGGGCGCGCATCAAACCCAACATTACCTATACCGAGACACCAGCCGGCAATCCGACCGCAGAGGTCGAAGTGCGAACATCACCTGACGGCACGATCATCAGCCGCAAACTGGTCAAGACCAGCGGCGTAAAGTCGTGGGACGATGCAGTGCTCAATGCAATCGACAAGACTGAAGTTTTGCCCCGTGACGTGGACGGCCGCGTTCCCCCACAACTAACCCTGGTTTTCAGTCCCAAAGATTGATCAGGAGGCTTCTGATGCAGCTTTCTATGCTTGCACCAGCGTCGTGACACGCCTTCTCGTGCGTTCACGCAAAGAACATTCACGCAAAGTGTCAGCCATCTTTTCGAGATCCGGAATACCAAATACAACTACGGTTGAAAAATTGGTATCGGTTGAACGAAGCTGCAGCACACATTGCCCCAGCAAGCGCATCCCCAGCGGCTTGAGGACATCAAAGTGGTCGATCCGAAATAGCTCGACGCTCTCCTTCGACTTGGAAAGAATCCCATTTTCAATTCTGACACGCTGCGTCGTGATTTCGTACTGAGTCGCCAAGCTCTGAATCCAGTAGTAAACAAAAGCAATGCCCAGCGTGCAAGCGACGGCCAGCCACTGCCATGCTGAGTGAATGACCGAAGGATGGCCGATGAACAATACACTTTCCGCCTGGCTCTCCTGAGATGCTGCCAAAGCCACCAAATCCGTGCTGCAGAAGCGGCACTTGATCGCTGCTACCTTGATGGTCTCGGCGCAAACCGGGCAAGACTTGGTGTCATCGCTCATGAACTTTTTCCTCTCGTGCGGGATGCAAAACCAGGCACATAAAAAAAGCCTGCTACCGGGAAGATAGCAGGCTTTTCAACAATTACTTGGGGTGGCTGATGGGGCTCGAACCCACGACAACAGGAATCACAATCCTGAATTATATACATTTGCCAGTGTTGACCATAGTTGATACACTCTATATAAATCAATAACTTACATCATTGTAAACTGTATTTACAATCAGC
>CAINUX010000187.1 GCA_903853895.1 uncultured beta proteobacterium
AATATTCCGTCACACGCTCTCTATTACCAGGGCAATACCTTGCCCGACACCAATGCACATCGTGCAAAGCGCATAACGCCCGCCACGCCGCGCCAGTTCATACATGGCGGTGGTCACCAGCCGCGCACCGCTCATGCCTAAAGGGTGACCCAGCGCGATCGCACCGCCGTTGGGGTTGACGCGTGCATCGTCGTCACGCAAGCCCAGGTCGCGCAGCACCGCCAGGCCTTGCGCCGCAAAAGCTTCGTTCAGCTCAATCACATCCATCTGGTCAAGGGTCAAGCCCGCTTTTGCCAGCACTTTGCGTACGGCGGGTGCTGGGCCAAACCCCATGGTGCGCGGAGCCACACCGGCCACTGCCATCGCCACAATGCGCGCCTTGGGCTTCAGGCCGTTGGCGTGCGCGCTGGCGGCACTGGCGATCAGCAAGGCGCAGGCTCCGTCGTTCACGCCCGAGGCGTTGCCCGCCGTCACCGATAAATCGGGTCCGTTGATGCCCTTGAGTTGGGACAGCATGCCCAGCGTGGTATCGGGGCGCGGATGCTCGTCGGTGTCAACCACGATCGGGTCGCCTTTCTTGCGCGGAATCATCACCGGTATCAACTCATCAGCAAAACGCCCGGCGGCCTGCGCGGTCGCCCAGAGCTGCTGGGATCGCAGCGCAAACGCATCCTGGTCGGCGCGCGAGATGTTGAAGTCCGTGGCCACGTTGTCAGCCGTTTGCGGCATCGAATGCGTGTCATAGAGCTTTTTCATCAACGGGTTGGCAAAGCGCCAGCCGATGGTGGTGTCAAAGATTGCGGCACTGCGCGAGTAGGCGCTTTCTGCCTTGCCCATGACAAAGGGCGCGCGCGACATGCTCTCTACCCCACCGGCAATCATCAAATCGGTCTCGCCGGACTTGATGGCGCGGGCCGCCATGCCCACACAGTCCAGCGACGAGCCGCACAAGCGGTTGACCGTGGTGCCAGGCACTTCCACCGGCAGCCCGGCCAACAAGCCGGCCATGCGTGCCACATTGCGGTTGTCTTCCCCGGCCTGGTTGGCGCACCCAAGAATAATGTCGTCCACGCTGCCCCAGTTGACCTGGGGGTTGCGTTCCATCAGTGCTTTGATGGGGATGGCGGCCAGGTCGTCCGCGCGCACGCCTGCCAGGGCTCCGCCATAGCGACCAATTGGAGTGCGAACGGCGTCGCAGATAAAAGCGTCAGTCATACATTGCGTGATTCGTCACGTCCATTTGCTATTAAAAAGAGAGCTGCTCGCGTTTATTTGGTGAGGGCTAGAGCACGAAAATACTCACAAAGAGTTGGTATATCGGGTGTCAAACCTGCTTGGGCCGCTCGTCAATCAGGCGGCGCGCCTTGCCAGTCAGCGTGCGCGGAATCGTCTCAAATTCCAGCACCGACACGCGGGTGGAAATGCCGACGATGGTCTTGATGTGGTGCTGCAACTCTTTGCTGATGAGCGCCACATCGCCCGGCGACAGCGTGCCCGACACCTCGCGCTGCAACTCGCATCGCACCTCAACGTTGTCCAGGTGGCCGTCGCGGCTGAGCAGGATCTGGTAGTTGCCCGAGAGTCGTTTGTCGCGCAGGATTTGCTCTTCAATCTGGCTGGGAAACACGTTGACTCCGCGCACGATCAGCATGTCGTCCGAGCGGCCCGTGATCTTGCCCATGCGCCGGAACGAACGCGAAGTGGGTGGCAGCAAGCGCGTCAGGTCGCGGGTGCGGTAACGGATCACCGGAAAAGCCTCCTTGGAGAGCGAGGTAAACACCAGTTCACCGTCCTCGCCGTCGGGCACCACTTCCCCGGTTTCGGGATTGATGATCTCGGGGTAGAAATGGTCTTCCCAGATGACAGGACCGTCCTTGGACTCGATGCATTCGCAGGCCACGCCCGGTCCCATGACTTCGGTCAGGCCGTAAATGTCAATGGCGTCGATGCCCAGCTTGCGTTCGATCTCCTTGCGCATGCCCTCACCCCAGGGTTCAGCACCAAAAATACCAACCTTCAGGGAGATTTGGTCTGGTGTGATGCCAAGGCGCTCGAACTCTTCGGCGATCACCAGCGAGTAGCTGGGGGTCACCATGATGATTTGCGGCTGGAAGTCAATAATCTGCTGCACCTGCTTTTCGGTCTGACCGCCCGACATCGGCACCACCGTGCAACCCAGTCGCTCGGCACCATAGTGCGCGCCCAGGCCGCCCGTGAACATGCCATAGCCATAGGCGTTGTGCACCATGTCGCCGGCGCGGCCACCGGCGGCGCGGATCGAACGCGCCACCAGGTTGGCCCAGTTGTCGATGTCTTGCAGCGTGTAGCCGACCACGATGGATTTGCCCGTGGTGCCCGATGACGCATGCAGACGGGCAATCTTGTCGCGCGGTACGGCAAACAGCCCAAACGGATAGTTGTCGCGCAAAGCGGTTTTGGTCATGAATGGAAACTTGGCCAGGTCAGCCAGGCTCTTCAGGTCGTCGGGGTGCACGCCTTTCTCATCAAAGGCTTTTTTGTGCAGGGGTACGTTGTCGTAGGCGTGTCGGAGCGACCACTTCAGTCGCTGCAATTGCAGGGCTGAGATTTCGTCGCGACTGGCGGTCTCGATGGCTTCGAGTTCGCCGGGTTGGGGGGCTTTGACGGTCATGTCGGTCTCCTCTGGAACAGCTTGGATAGTCGAAAAGGGAATGGCCGGTGGTGTTCAGGCCGTGGTATCAGCCTGTTGCAGACCGGCGATGACCTCGCCTTTGATGCGGTAGCTCTTGCCACGGAACAGGGCCACGGTCTTGCCGCTTCGGGTGCGCACGGTGATGTCATACACACCGGTGCGCCCGGACAGCGAGCGCTCCACCGCTTCGGCTTCCAGTACATCCCCTTCGTGCGCCGGGGCCAGAAAGTCGATGTTGCAGCTTGACGCCACTGTGTTCTGGTTGTAGCTGTTGCAGGCATAGGCAAAGGCGCTGTCGGCCAGGGTGAACATGAATCCGCCATGACACATGTGGTGGCCATTGACCATGTCACCGCGCACTGCCATGGCGATCAGGGCATAGCCAGGCTTGACGCGCAAAATTTCCATTCCCAGCCCCTGCGTGGTGCGGTCACGCGACCACATGGCTTGAGTCACCGCGTCGGCCAGGGCCTGTGGGTCAGAGGGAAGTTCCGTCAAATGGTCGGTCATGAAAAAGCTTTCTGTGCAAATACGTGGTGTTGGATCAGGGGCGAAGTGCGGTATCGGTCTTCGCCATAGGTGTGGGCCAG
>CAINUX010000188.1 GCA_903853895.1 uncultured beta proteobacterium
GACGGTGCGCATGATGTCGGACACGCAGCCGCCATGGTCCTTCCTGAAGATCTTCCGCTACCTCGAAACCTTTGGCGCGGTATCGATTGGCTCGCTCTATACCTTTGCTCTGGAAGGCATCTGGGAGGTCAAGGAAGACGGCACCTGGGGCGGTCGCACGCTGCCCTGGAACAAGGGCATAGAAATGAACGACCGGCAGACCGCGCTACGCCTGTACGCCGACTGGAACCTGTCCAAACCCCAATGGCAACACTTCTACGATCCGCGCCTGAAGACCGAAATGATGTTGCGCATCGTCAAGGAATGGCAGGTTGATGGCGTGATGCTGCACCTGAACCGTGGCTGCGAGGGCCTGTCCCTGGGGATCATGGAAAACCGCATGGGCATCGCCCAGGCCGGTGTGCCCATCATGACCTACGAAGGCAATATGGGCGACGAGCGGGAGTTTGATGAAGTACGCACCCAGGCGCGCGTCGATGCCTTCATGGAGCAACTGGGGCTTAGGCGCCAGGCTGCGTGAACCGAACACTTGGAAGGAGACACAAATGATTACTGCAGGCATAGATATGGGCTCGCGCTCTGTCAAGGTGGTGCTACTCGAAGACATCCAGATCGAGGGAACCGCGCAACCTACCTACGCGGTCAAGAAGACGCACATCATGATGCCGGGCGATCTCGACCCGGACCAGGCCGCCGAACGCGTGTACGACGACGTACTGCTCGCCGCCGGCCTTACGCGAAACCAGGTCAGCGCCGTGTTCGCCACCGGAGCCGGGCGCAAACAGGTTGCCTTCGCAACCGAGGGTATTACGGAGATGACCGCTGGTGCCAAGGGCGCGTCCTTCATGTTTCCGCAGGGGCGCACGGTGGTTGATGTCGGCGCCGAAGAGGGGCGCGGCATGAAGACCGATGCCCAGGGGCGGGCCATCGACTTTGCCGGCAATGAGAAGTGTGCCGCTGGCGCTGGTTCCTTTGCCGAGGCGATGTCCCGGGCGCTCCAGATGACCCTGAAGGAATTTGGCGACGCCAGTTTGCTGTCAGACAAATCGATTCCGATGAACGCCCAGTGCACAGTCTTTGCCGAGTCCGAAGTCGTGTCGTTGATCCACTCGGCAACACCCAAGAACGACATCGCCAAGGCTGTGCTCGATGCCGTTGCCAGCCGCGTCTGCGCCATGGTGCGTCGCGTTGGCATCGACGGCGAAGTGGTGCTGATTGGCGGCATGGTGCACAACGCCGGCTTTGTTCAGTCGCTCAAAAGCGCCATGGGCGTTGACACGATTTCCCTGCCGGAAATGCCCGAATACATCAGCGCTCTGGGCTGTGCCTTGATCGCCGCCGAGCGGCAGCACTGAACACCCCCGTAACAGGAGTAAACACATGAACGCAATAGCTGCACCAGTATCCGCTGAAACGCTCGCCAACAAGAAGGAATTCTGGCGCTGGCAAGAAAACGTTTGGGTTGACGAAACCAAGGACTGGAAGACCGCCAAGATCATTACCTGCGGCATCGACGTCGGATCGGTGTCCTCGCAGGCCGTCCTGGTCGTGGACGGGGAGCTGTACGGCTTCAACAGCATGCGCACGGGCAACAACTCGCCCGACTCCGCGACCAATGCCCTGCAAGGGGTGATGGACAAGTGCGGCATGAAGCTCGAAGACATC
>CAINUX010000189.1 GCA_903853895.1 uncultured beta proteobacterium
CTTAGGTCATGAAGACGTTGCAGGCGTTCAGCAGTAGAACCGTTTGCAGGGATAGCGGGATCGCGCTCAGGAATTGCAAGTTGCGCATCGTCTGGGGGCCAACTTGCAATGTGCGCTCCGGGTCAGTCGGCCGATGCGTTTTTGCACAGCTCAAGGAGGAGGGCGAAGCCCGGAGGACACGGAGCAAAATCCACCCCTCGCCTGAAGCGGGGGACTGAAGTGACTGCGATTCCTTTGAAGCACAAATAAAAAAGCCCCGCAGCTTGCGCCACGGGGCTTCACGATCGAAAAGCCAGGTGGAAGCTTACGCCGCCACACCGTCCTTCACCGTATCAGCCATGTCGGTGTAGTCCTTCACCTGGTCAAAGTTCAGGTACTGGTAGATCTTGTCGCTCGCTGCGGTCAAAACGCCCATGTCGGCCATGTACTCGGCCTTGGTCGGAATGCGCCCCAGCTTGGAGCAGATGGCGGCCAACTCGGCGGAACCCAGGTACACATTGCTGTTCTTGCCCAAGCGGTTCGGGAAGTTGCGGGTGGACGTGGAGAACACGGTGGCGCCCTCCTTTACCTGAGCCTGGTTGCCCATGCACAAGCTGCAGCCCGGCATTTCCATACGCGCACCGGCGGAGCCCAGAACACCGTAGTGGCCTTCTTCGCTCAACTGCTTTGCGTCCATCTTGGTGGGTGGTGCCATCCACAGCTTGACCGGGATGTCGCGCTTGTTTTCCAACAGCTTGGAGGCAGCGCGAAAATGACCGATGTTGGTCATGCAGGAGCCGATGAACACCTCGTCGATGCTGGCGCCAGCGACTTCCGACAAGGTCTTCACATCATCCGGATCATTCGGGCACGCCACGATGGGCTCGTGGATGTCGGCCAGGTCAATCTCGATGACGGCCGCGTATTCAGCGTCCGCATCGCCCTTGAGCAACTGGGGGTCGGCCAGCCAGGCTTCCATGGCCTTGATGCGACGATTGATGGTGCGCACGTCCGAGTAACCCGTCGCGATCATCCACTTCAGCATCGTGATGTTACTGTTGATGTACTCTTGAATAGGCTCTTTGTTCAGATGAACAGTGCAACCGCCGGCGCTGCGCTCGGCCGAAGCGTCGCTCAATTCAAATGCCTGTTCCACCTTCAGGTCCGGCAGACCTTCGATTTCCAGAATGCGTCCCGAGAAAATGTTCTTCTTGCCCTGCTTGGCCACGGTCAGCAGACCAGCCTTTATCGCATACAGCGGAATCGCGTTGACCAGGTCTCGTAAGGTGATGCCATTCTGCATCTTGCCTTTGAAGCGTACCAAAACCGACTCAGGCATATCCAGTGGCATCACACCGGTGGCCGCGCCAAACGCAACCAAACCGGAACCTGCGGGGAAGCTGATGCCGATGGGGAAACGTGTGTGGCTATCACCGCCAGTTCCCACGGTGTCGGGCAACAACATGCGGTTGAGCCAGCTGTGGATGATGCCGTCACCTGGACGCAGTGGCACGCCACCGCGGGTGCTGATGAAGTCGGGCAGTTCGTGGTGCATCTTCACGTCCACGGGCTTGGGATAGGCGGCCGTATGGCAAAAGGATTGCATCACCAGGTCAGCGCTGAAACCCAGGCAAGCCAGGTCTTTCAGTTCATCTCGGGTCATGGGACCGGTGGTGTCTTGCGATCCCACGCTAGTCATCTTGGGTTCGCAGTAGGTTCCGGGGCGCACACCTTGCTGGTTGCCCTTGACCACAGGAAGTCCACAGGCGCGGCCCACCATTTTTTGCGCAAGCGTGAAACCCTTGTGGGTATCGGCCGGGTTGTGTGGCAAACGGAACAGGGTGCTGACGGGCAGACCCAGCGCCTCACGCGCCTTCGTAGTCAAGCCACGACCAATGATCAGGGGAATGCGGCCACCGGCGCGGACTTCGTCAAACAGCACATCGCTCTTGACTGTGAACTCGGCAATCACCTTGCCATCCTTCAGCGCTTTGCCGTCGTAGGGGCGCAGTTCGATGACGTCGCCCATCTCCATTTGGCTCACGTCCAGCTCAATCGGCAACGCGCCGGAGTCTTCCATGGTGTTGTAGAAAATTGGAGCGATCTTGCTGCCCAGACACACGCCACCAAAACGCTTGTTCGGTACAAAGGGAATGTCTTCGCCGGTGAACCACAACACCGAGTTGGTAGCCGATTTGCGGCTTGATCCGGTGCCCACTACATCACCTACATAGGCCACCAGGTTGCCCTTGGCCTTGAGGCCGTCAATGAACTTGACGGGGCCGCGCTTGCCATCTTCTTCTGGGACGATGCCTGGGCGTGCATTCTTGTGCATGGCCAGCGCGTGCATAGGGATGTCAGGGCGGCTGAAGGCGTCGGGCGCGGGGGACAGATCATCGGTATTGATTTCACCGGCGACCTTGAACACGGTCAGCGTAATACTGGCTGGCACTTCCGGGCGACTGGTAAACCACTCGGCATCGGCCCAGCTTTGCAGCACAGCCTTGGCGAAGGTATTGCCCTTGTCGGCCTTTTCCTTGACGTCGTGGAACTGGTCAAACATCAGCAAGGTCTTTTTCAGGCCTTCGGCTGCTTGGGACGCAACCGCAGGATCGTCCAGCAAATCGACCATGGGGCTGATGTTGTAGCCGCCCAGCATGGTGCCCAGCAATTCGGTCGCACGTTCGCGGCTGATCAGAGCACACTTTTCGGTACCATGCGCGACGGCGGCCAGGTAGCTGGCCTTGACCTTGGCTGCATCATCGACGCCTGCCGGTACTCGGTGGGTGATCAGGTCCACTAGTGTCGCCTCTTCCCCTTTGGGAGGGGCCTTGAGCAGTTCGATCAACTCTGCGGTCTGCTTGGCAGACAACGGCAGTGGGGGAATGCCCAATGCGGCACGCTCGGCCACATGGTCACGGTAGGCTTTCAACATGGTATTCACTCCTTCTTAAGCAACAAAAATTACTCGATAGCCCACATGCAATGGGCTTAGCCTGCTGTCTATCTTGATTTGGATTTCGATTTTTCCTTGGGCTTCGGCTCAGGATTGGGAACCAACTCTTGCGCGGCTCCGCCGGAGCCGATCGGCACCAATGCGTCTTTGGGCGCATCCAGCAATCCCGGCACGGGATTGCGTTCCAACGCTTGGGCGACCACCAATTGGTCCGGGTTCATGCACTCGTCCGCCAGTCGCTTGCCCTCCTTCTGATTCATCAGCATGGATTTATTTGCCAATTGCAACCACACTGCACCGGACGACTCCTCTTCCAGCCGCACGGCCCCGGTACTGGTCACGACAGGCTCCATGAGATAGCGCTTGCGGCCGATCTCCAGCACGAAGCGACCCAAAGAATGGGCGTCCGGCGTCATGGTGACTTGAACCGCCAGTTCACATTGAATCTTGCCAACGAGCACTTTCCGGGCAATCGCCTCCTGCTCAGGTGACAAAACCACCGGCGCCAGGACCTCTGGCTCTGCGGTCGCACGCAAAGCAGCTTTCACGGGTGACCGTGCGGCTTTTGCAATCGGCTTGCTGGGTTCGACCGCCTGCGCTGGCAGCGCCGTGGCCAACGGCAACAACAGGCCCACTATCAAATGTTTCATCATGGAAGTACCCCTCACTTAGTGAACCCTGGACGTGAAGAATGCTTGCGTGGATTCGGGCATTTCACAGCCGGTCTGATAGGCGCGTTCCAGCACCTGCCAAAAATATCGAAAACTGGCCCGGTCATGCAGTTTGCCATCCACCGATATCGGTGCCCATTCTCCCCGGCTGGCCTGGTCCACGATACGTGCGGCCATCTCGATGGCATCAAGGGAAGGCGCAAAGGCCCGCAAAATGGGGCGAATCTGCCCAGGATGGATACTCCACATGCGGGTATAACCCAATGTGCCAGCCGCCGTTCTCGCGGCGCGCTCCACCAACGAAGCATCGCGCAATTCGGTCACCACACAATGCGAAGGGACTTTGCCAGACGCATGGCAAGCGCTTGCAATGTCAAGCTTGGCACGCACCACCAGGGGATGGTGAAACTGGTCCAGCGTATCGCCATCCGCCGCAGGACGAACGCCCATCGCCGTATGGGAGATCGCTCCGCCATGGGCAGACACAAAATCCATCAACCCAAAACTCAATGATTGAACCCGGGGATGTTCCGCAATCTCGAACGCCCGGTGTACCGCGCGTGGCGATTCGATCAGAACATGCAAGGGTAAACAGTCCACACGCTGGCCCGGACGCACGGCAGCGTCAATGGCTTCCAGTGCCCGGTGCACATCGTGCAGGGACTCCACCTTGGGAAGCGTGACGTAACTCAGGGACCGCGCTGCACCGCCCACCACAATCGCCACGTCGGACGCGAAAGCCGGGTGGTCCACCGCATGCAGCCGTGCGCCCACCCGGCGTGTCAACCCTTTTGCTATCAAATTGGGAGCGTCATTCGCGCTATTGGCGAGGGCACAGACCATATTTGCCTGATCGACCTCGCCGCCAACGGGTGCTCCGTCTTCGCAGTCCAGTGTCACGTCAAACACGCAGACACCGAACTCCTCCATCATCTCGGCCTGCAGTTGCAGGCTCTTGACCATCCGCGCTTCGACGCCGCTGTAGTGGTCACAGACAGGCAATGCGCCCGCTGCGCCTTGGGCGCCAAGCAGAACCGTTCGCGGATGGGCCACGCTCAATTACAGCAAGTGGGCGACGCCGGCCTGTTCGTCTTGCAACTCCTTGAGCGTCTTGTTGATGCATTCCTGGCTGAACGCGTCGACTGGCAGGCCCTCGACCAGTTTGTATTCACCGCCTTCGCAGGTCACAGCAAAACCAAACATGGTGTCCTTGGGGATGCCGTATTGGCCGTCAGAGGGAATGCCCATGGTGACCCACTTGCCGTTGGTGCCCAAGGCCCAATCGCGCATGTGGTCAATCGCTGCATTGGCTGCGGAAGCTGCGGAGGACACTCCGCGCGCTGCAATGATGGCGGCACCACGCTTGCCCACGGTGGGCAGGAAGGTGTTGGCATTCCAGTCCTGGTCGTTGATCATGTCCTTGACGCTTTGTCCGCCAATAGTGGCAAAGCGGTAATCGGCGTACATGGTGGGCGAGTGGTTGCCCCACACGGCCATTTTTTCGATGTCTGCCACGGCCTTGCCGGTTTTTGAGGCCAGTTGGCTCAAGGCACGGTTGTGGTCCAGACGCAGCATGGCCGTGAAATTCTTGCGTGGCAGATCGGGTGCGCTCTTCATAGCGATGTAGGCGTTGGTGTTGGCAGGGTTGCCGACCACCAGCACGCGCACATCGCGGCTGGCCACTGCGTTCAGGGCCTTGCCTTGCGCGGTGAAGATTTCCGCATTGACGGCCAGTAATTCGGCACGTTCCATGCCGGGGCCCCGGGGGCGCGAACCGATCAGCAGCGCGTAGTCCACATCCTTGAATGCGGTCATGGGGTCGCTATGGGCCTCCATGCCCACCAGCAAGGGGAATGCGCAGTCCTGCAATTCCATCATGACGCCCTGCAGGGCTTGCTGGGCTTTTTCCACTGGAACTTCCAGCAAACTCAGCACGATGGGCTGGTCTTTGCCCAACATTTCGCCCGAGGCGATACGAAACAAAATGGCATATCCAATTTGACCGGCGGCTCCGGTGACTGCAACGCGAACGGGCTTTTTGCTCATGGTGATAACTCCAGGAAGTGTTGTGAAAACGGCGACTGTCCGGGGACCCAAGCAAAAGGTTGAATCCTTCAGAATGTTTTGGAGTTTACCCCTGAAATAGCAGCAAAGTCAATTTGTCTTATGTCTTATATAAGATATGATTCAGCATGTTTTTGAGACTGACTCCAAGCTGACTTCCGGGGCCCTATTCATGTCTGCAACGTCTACTCCCAGCAACGACCACGCCGCAGCTCAAGGCACCGAGTTGGGTGGGTCTGTCGCTGCGGCACCGCAAACACCGGCGTTCAGCCCGCTGTACCAGCAGATCAAGGTATTGATTCTGCAAAGTCTCCAGGCGGGCGAATGGAAACCCAGTGCGGCCATTCCCAGTGAGATCGAACTCGCCGCCCGATTCAGGGTCAGCCAGGGCACTGTGCGCAAGGCCATTGATGAACTGGCGTCCGAGAACCTGCTCGTGCGGCGCCAGGGCAAAGGCACGTTCGTAGCCACCCACGCCGAACGCCAGATTCAGTACCGTTTTCTCAAGCTGATTCCCGACAACGGCGACCCCAGCAGCGAAGGTCCGGCACAGCGCCACATCATTGATTGCAAGCGCACCCGCGCATCGGTTGAAGTGGCGCGAGCGCTAGCCATACGTGCCGGTGACGCCGTGCTGCAAGTGCGCCGCGTGTTGTCGTTTACCGGCAACCCAACCATACTGGAAGACCTTTGGCTGCCTGCGGCGCCATTCAAAGGACTGACCGCCGAGCGCCTGAGAGACTACAACGGGCCGATGTACGCGCTGTTTGAAACCGAATTTGATGTGCGGATGGTACGCGCCGAAGAAAAAATCCGCGCCGTGCTGCCCGACCCGGAGCAGTGCGAACTGCTGAAGACCGATCCGCAAACACCCCTGCTGAGTGTGGAACGCATTGCCTATACGTACAACGATGCACCCATGGAAATGCGCCGGGGCCTGTACCTCACGAACAAGCATTACTATCGGAATGCCCTCAATTGAACAGCTTGTTGATGCAAGTCCAGTGTCAGCCTGTTGCAGTGCAATAGAATTTTGACCTGTAGCAGCAATAATTACATACGGTTACATCCAGAAAGCCTACTCATGTCTGAGCTCCATCCTGCCACCCCCGCCAAACGGCCAGAATTCCGCAATATCAATGCATTCAATGACTTACCCGGCTACCGTTGGCCGTTAGCCGCCATTGTGTCGGGCATGCACCGCGCCAGCGGCCTGATCATGTTCCTGCTGATGCCTTTCATCATCTGGATGTTTGACACTTCAGTCAGTTCAGAATTTTCGTTCGCACGCTTCACATCGGCATTCAACAACGGCATCGGTTTTGTACCCGGCATCCTGGTCAAACTGTGTGCATTGGGGCTGATCTGGGCGTACTTGCACCACTTCTTTGCCGGCATGCGCCACCTCCGCATGGACTTGTTTCATACCGTCACCAAGGAAGCGGGCAAGAAAACCGCCCAGCTGACCCTGATGTTGAGCCTGGGCCTGACCGCCGTGCTGGGCGCCAAGCTGTTCGGCTTGTACTAGACATCCCCGGTTTAACCGTTTCCGATTCATCCATTCAGGAACTCAACATGTCTGTAAATTACGGATCCAAGCGCATCGTCGTGGGTGCGCACTATGGCCTGCGCGATTGGTTGGCGCAGCGCGTCACCGGTTTGCTGATGGCACTTTTCACGGCCGTCGTACTCGCCCAGGTTCTGCTCTCCAAAGGCCCTATGGGCTATGACAAATGGGCTGGTATTTTTTCCACTCAATGGATGAAAACGCTGACGTTCAGCATCATCATCGCCATGCTTTACCACGCATGGGTGGGCATGCGTGAAATTTTCATGGACTACATCCAGCCTGTCTATGTGCGTCTTGCTCTGCAGGTTTTCGCCATTGTCTGGCTCGTGGGCTGTGCGGGCTGGGCCATCCAGGTCCTGTGGCGCCTTTGATCCCATTGAACTACTGAGGCTGATTACATGACCTACCCCGTTACAACAAGAAAATTTGACGTCGTCATCGTCGGTGCCGGCGGCTCCGGCATGCGCGCGTCTCTGCAACTGGCCCGCGCCGGCCTGAACGTTGCTGTCCTCTCCAAAGTGTTCCCCACCCGTTCCCACACCGTGGCCGCACAGGGAGGCATAGGCGCCTCCTTGGGCAACATGAACGACGACAACTGGCACTACCACTTCTACGACACCATCAAGGGTTCGGACTGGCTGGGCGACCAGGACGCCATTGAATTTATGTGCCGAGAAGCGCCCAAGGTCGTCTACGACCTGGAGCACATGGGCATGCCCTTTGACCGCAACCCCGACGGCACGATCTACCAGCGTCCCTTTGGCGGCCATACCGCCAACTACGGCGAGAAGGCTGTCGAACGCGCCTGCGCTGCCGCTGACCGCACCGGCCACGCGATGCTGCACACGCTGTACCAGAAGAATGTCGAAGCCAAGACCAGCTTCTTCGTCGAATGGATGGC
>CAINUX010000190.1 GCA_903853895.1 uncultured beta proteobacterium
ACGTTGACCCCTTCCTTGAATCCGGCGCTGGCCAGCGCGGCCTCAAACCCTTTTTCATCCGCGTCCAGCGCCGCATGGGAAACGATTTTGGTAACGCCGATGGTGACCATCTTCTGGTCAAGGCTCCATGCCAATCCGGGTGCCAATGCCAGCAGTATCACTACCCCGGCCAGCAGGCTGTTGCGTGGCTTTCGCAGCTGCCTGCGCACTGCCATTCCCTGATTCGTCATGGTGACCTCCGGCATAGTGATTATTCTGTTCGCTCGTTTCTATCTTACGCGCCTTATATGCGGATGGACGGCCACACCTGATGACAGGTTCCACAAGCTCGCCTATAGTAGAAACCGATGCCCCTGGCATTCCGGCGACACCCAGCCGTATCCTCAACTTCAGCATGTGAGTCGACCATGAAACCAAGCAAATTGATTCCCGCGATCACGCTGGCAACCGCTGCCATTGCGGGCAACGCATGGGCTTTGACGGGCCCTTCGGCGCCTGCCAAGCCGCAACTGGTCGCCGACAACAAGGCAGCCCTGGCGCGCTATGAATCCGACAAGAAGCTGTGCAATGACGAAACCAGCTCCTCCGCACGCCTGCAATGCCGCCGCGACGCCAAGGCCGAGTACGACCAGGCCGTTGCCGCCGCCAAAAGCAAGGCCCCCGCGGCACCGCCTCCCGCACCCGCGCCACCGTCTGCAACACCGGCGCCCGCACCCGCCACTGCCGCCTCTGCTTCTGAGCCCGCGTGCACGGAATGCGGTCGCGTCATGGCGGTTTCCGTCACCCAGAAGGCCGGCGACTACAGCGCCGCCGGCGTGCTGGCCGGTGGTGCCATTGGCGCCGTGCTGGGCAACCAGGTCGGCGGCGGGCTGGGCAAAGACCTGGCCACCATTGCCGGCGCCGTGGGCGGAGCGTACGCCGGACGGGTGATCGAGGAAAAAATGAAAACCCACACCGTGTGGAACGTCACCGTGCACTACGCCAACGACAGCAAGACCAACTTTGAATTCACCGCAGACCCGGGTTTCCAGGTCGGCGACCGGGTCAAGAATTCCGGCAACACCATCGTGCGGCAGTAGTTTGATCTGGTCCATTGAGGCCGCACAGGCCCTGTGCGTGCCGCTCGAAACGCCCAGGCTACAGATCGTTCCGCTGAACGCCACGCATGCAGACGCCGCTTTCGCGCTGATGCAAGACGATGCGTTGTACGAGTGGATTTCGATGGACAAGCCCACCCATGTCGAGACGCTGCGTGCGCATTGGAAGCGCAGGGAGCGACGCCTGTCCGGGGACGCCAGCGAGATGTGGCCCAGCTGGGTCGCCATCTCTCGCCAGGACGGCGCCCTTGTGGGTGAAGTCGACGCATCCATAGACGGCGCTCTGGAGTGCGTCAACTTCGGTTACTTCTTCTTTCCACCGTACTGGGGTCGCGGTTTTGCGACGGAGGCCGTCAACGCGGCGGTCGCCCACTTGGCTCTGCACGGCATTACACGCCTGGTGGCAACGGTGACGGTCGGCAATATTGCCTCGGCCAGGGTGTTGCAAAAGGCCGGCTTTTCGTTCACCCGCGTGATTGCGGACAACGACACGCTGCGCGGCCAGTTGGTCGACGATGAGGAGTACGTCCTCAGCGCACCGACCAGCGCCACAGAGCGCCAATAGTGCATCAGTAGTGCGGCGGCAGTTCTTCGCTGGCTCGGCTGAAGGTCTGGCCCGCGCCCTCGGGCACTTGCTGGCGTAGCTGGCGCACTTCGCGCATCAGCAGGTCAATCTCCTGCTGCTGGCGCACAACCACCTGGTTGAGTTGGTCCAGCAGGTCTTCCTGGTAGCTGGCTTTGATTTCCAGATCGGTCAGCCGCTGTTCTGTGGTGTCTTTTGGGTCCATGGCGCTATTGTCCGCCCGGCAGTGCGATACTGCGTGCCCTCAGAAAAATAGCTTATGACATTTGCAAAAAGAACTGCTCTCTTGGGGCAGCTGATACTGGGCTGCACGCTCACATGGGGCCAACCCCTGCCCTTCTCACTCACAGCCGCGCCGAAGGACGCGCCCACCCTGCGCATCGACGGCGTGCTGGATGACGCGGCCTGGCTGGATGCCAAGCCGTTCACCCAATTCCGCCAGTTCCGCCCCGAAACGCAACTCGACGTCGGCCCGTACCGCACGGAGGTCCGGGTGCTGATGGAACCAGGAGCCCTGGTGTTTGGCATTCGCGCCTGGGACGGGTCGCCCAAAGACATCCGTGCACCCCTGGCGCGGCGCGACCAGATCTTTCCGGACCAGGATGCGGTGACCGTGTGGCTCGACCCCACCGGACGCGCCGAGATTGCCCAGTATGTGCGGGTGAACGCCGCCGGATCGATCAGCGACGGCATTTACCGCGCCAGCGACGGCAACGAAGACTCAACGCCCGACTACTTCGATGTCGAAGTGGCCGCACACCGCCTGCGCGATGGCTACAGCGTGGAAATCCGATGGCCCTTGTCCGTGCTGCGCTACCCGCTCGATGGCAAGTTGCCCTGGGGTCTGATGGTGACCCGCCGGGTGCCACGCGATGTCAGCATGGCCTTTGCCAGCGCCCCTCTAGAGCGCACGCACCCGCATCTGCTGACTCAACTGCAGCGGTTTGACATCGACGCCGCACTGCGCGAGCAGCTCAACGGCGCGCAACATGTCAGCCTGCGGGCCGAAGGCACCGCACGCGCGCTGGACGATGGCCTGGGCACGCGTGAAAACACCACCAACCTGGGGCTGGAACTGCAGTGGCGCCCGCGTGCGGACTGGGTGGTGGATGCGGTGCTGCGGCCCGACTTCTCGCAGGTCGAGCTGGATGAGCCCCAACTGGCAGGCAATACCCGCTTTGCGCTCTTCCAAACAGAGAAGCGCAACTTCTTCCTGGAAAGCAGCGATGTTGTTAGCCAGGTACAACCCGACATGTGGGGCGTTTCACGGGGCCTGCTGGCCTTTTACAGTCGCGCTATAACCGACCCGCGCTGGGGACTGCGCGCCACTTTTCGCGGCAACGACGCAGAGGGCACTGCATTGGCTCTGCGCGACGCCGGTGGCGGCATGGTCCTGCGCCCCAACGCGTTCAGCACCGCATCCTTTGCGGTGGACCAGTCCTCCAACGTGCTGTTTGCACGCCACCGCAGCCAACTGGGGGAGAAGGCCTCCGTGGCCGGTATCGTGAGCCTGCGGGAATGGGGAAGCGGCATTGGGACCCAAGTGGCAGGCATGGATGGCCAGGTGGCGTTGGATGACGTAAACCAGGTGCGCGGCCATGTGCTGCTCAGCAATGACTCGACCGCGCTGCCGGCCAGCGGTGACCTGATGGGCCAGCCCATTGCACAAGGCCCCAGTCGGGCAGGGCAGGCCGCCTGGTTGAGTTGGCGCCACCGCGCAGTGGACTGGCAATGGAGCGCGCATCTGGAGCACATCAGCCCGCGCTTTGTCAACGACAACGGCTTTGTGCCGCAATCCGGCATCCAGCGCAGCACCCTGGACTTCACCCGCGTGGTGCAGAGCGAGAACAAGGCGATTGCCGCCTGGGAGCTGCTGCTGCGTGGCATGAATACCCGCGCCATTGCCGATGACGCGACCGGCGTGTTGCGGCCGCAAGTGGCCAGCGAACTGC
>CAINUX010000191.1 GCA_903853895.1 uncultured beta proteobacterium
AATTCTGTGCGTAGTCCAGGTCTTGCGCAGTTTGCGCGCGCACCAGCAAAAAATCGAACAGCCGCAACACATCGTCGCGTGCGGCTGGCGTATAGCGTACGTTGAAACGCCCGTCTCCCACCCCTACCACCATCAACCTAGCACCTGTTTGCGTCGGGCAACCAGGCGTTGCCTCAGTTCGGTGTGCACATCACTGGCAACATGGTATGTGCCCGACTCGCGCGCGCTGTCCCGCGCGCGCAGTCCTCGCGCAACAAATTCATCCTGTGTCTTCCTGCGCTGTATCGTCTCGCGCATGGCTGTTTCCAGCAGACTGGTCAGTGTTTCACCCTCGCGCAAAACACCCACGGCGGCATCGCGCAGTTGCGGATCAACGCGCACGGAAGGGAAAGTGGCAGTTTTCATAGGAATAGCTTTTGCGTTGCATTTGCGATGCATTAAGTATAGCCACACTGCGCCACAAAGGTCCTGGCTGCCATCGGCTTTGTGCAGGCGGGTGTGCCGTTGGGCGTGACCTTCTCGTTCCTGATCTCGGCCCCCATGGTCAACGAAGTGCCGCTCACCTTGTTGTTCGGCATGTTCGGCTGGAAAGTAGTTTTGCGGCAGTTCGCGAGATCGTGGGCAAGTTTGGCCCTACATTCTGTGCGCCGCCCGGCTACCATAGTTCATCGAACGTTCTACCGCTTGCGCCAGCCCATCCATGCCTCACGACCACCACCATTCCCATGATCACGCCCCGGCCAATTTCAACCGCGCGTTTGCCATCGGCATTGTGCTCAATATGGTCTTTGTCGCCATTGAGGCGTTCTACGGATGGCGGGTCAATTCCCTGGCCTTGCTGGCCGATGCGGGTCACAACCTGAGTGACGTGGCCGGTCTGGTGCTGGCCTGGGGTGGTGCGCTGGTCGTCAAACTGCGGCCCAATGCGCGCCACACCTATGGCTGGAAGCGCGCCACCATTCTGGCCGCCTTTGCCAACGCCTTGCTGCTGCTGGTTGCCATGGGCGGTCTCGCGTGGGAAGCCATTGGCCGCCTGTTGTCGGGCGACGTATCGCTGCAGGAACAGGGCGTGACCATCATGGCCGTTGCGGGTATTGGCATTGTGATCAACACGGCCACGGCCTTGCTGTTCATGCGCGGGCGCGAGACCGACCTCAATATCCGCAGCGCCTTCATGCACATGGCGGCTGACGCACTGGTGTCTGCAGGCGTGGTGGTTGCGGGCGCGTTGACGCTCTGGATGGGCTGGACCTGGCTGGACCCGGTCACCAGTCTTGCGATCTCGGGTGTCATCCTGCTGGGCACTTGGGGGCTATTCAAACAATCGCTGCACATGCTGTTTGATGGTGTGCCAGACAGCGTCGATCCGCAAGCGGTGCATGACTGCCTGGTCGCATTGCCCGGCGTGAGTCGTGTGCATGACCTGCATATCTGGGCCATGGGCACTTCGCACATAGCGTTGACTGCCCAGTTGGTGATGCCGCAAGGCTATGCGGGGGATGCATTTTTGAAGGTTGCAACCCAGCAAATGCATGACCGGTTTGAAATCACCCACGTGACTTTGCAAGTCGTTCAGGTTCCGTTTACCGATTCGTGTGGTGGTGTGTTCGCCGGTGACATGCTCGTGGCGCCAACTGTTGTAGCTGCCTGCGCGCATAACCACGACCACGATGATTTGAGCAGATAGCGCGCACTGGAGCACGAACAGATCAAGGTGTTTCTGTAAACATTGCATAAACTGCTTGGAGCGCTTGAAAAATTTTGGGGGATGGATATGGAAGTCACTGTTCTAGGTATCGGCTGTGCCAAGTGCAAGAGCACGGTTGCGATGATTGAGCGGGTCGCCAAAGATGTTGGTGTGCAGGTTGAAATCCGCAAGATTGAAGACCGCGCGGAGATACTCCAACGCGGCATTGCGGCAACGCCTGCGGTCATGATCAATGGGGCCGTGGTGCACAGCGGCGGCATACCCGCACATGAAGTGGTTGAAGCGTGGCTCAAACCGCAGCCTCTGGAGTTGCTGCGCCACCCCACCCGCCACCTGTTCTTCACCGGCAAGGGCGGAGTCGGCAAGACTTCGTTGTCAACCGCAGTGGCGCTGCACCTGGCTGACGCAGGTAAGCGTGTCCTGCTGGTCAGTACCGATGCGGCGTCCAACCTCGATGAAATGTTGGGCATCGTGTTGAAAAACACGCCAGTTCCCGTACCCGGAGCCCCCAATCTGTCGGTATTGAATATTGACCCCGACACCGCCGCCGAGTCCTATCGCCAGCGGGTCGTCGCGCAAATGGCGGCCGATTCCAGCGATTCCGAACTCTCTACCGTGCGCGAGCAGCTGTCAGGCGCCTGCACCACTGAGATTGCGTCGTTCGACGAGTTCGCTTCGCTCCTGTCGGATGAAGATTCCCACTACGACCACATCGTGTTTGACACGGCCCCCACCGGCCACACGCTGCGGCTGCTGAGTCTGCCCAAAGCCTGGAGTGGTTTTTTAGCAGGCAATGACCGGGGCGCATCCTGCCTGGGGCCACACTCGGGCCTGAAGATGCAAGAGGTGCGTTTCAAGGCCGCGCTGGACGCGTTGAGTGACCCCGACAAGACCACCGTGGTGCTGGTGACCCGGCCGGACGCAGGCGCCATTGCTGAGGCATCGCGCACGTCGGACGAGCTCAACACCTTGGGGCTGCACAACCAGCGGATGGTGGTCAACGGTGTCTTTCATGCCAGTGACCGCAGCGACGCCATTGCCTGTGCCATCGAGGCTTTGGGCTCGCAGGCGCTGGCCGCAATGCCCAGGAATCTGTTGGCGCTGCCGCAAGACCAGGTTCCGCTGCGTGCGTTTGACACGGTGGGCTTGCCGGCGCTGCGCGCCTTGCTCGGCGCCACACAGCGGCTGGTGGTTGACACGGTGACTGCAGCCCCGCAGCCTCTTGCGCTGGGCACCGGTCTGGACGCATTGGTCGACGCATTGGCACAGGCTGGCAAGGGGCTGATCATGGTCATGGGCAAGGGCGGCGTTGGCAAGACCACCATTGCGGCGGCCTTGGCCATTGGCCTGGTGGAACGTGGCAAGACCGTGCACCTGAGCACCACCGATCCGGCGGCGCACCTGTCGGTGACGCTGGCCGGTGAGGTTCCCGGTTTGCGGGTCGACCGCATCGACCCCGTCGTGGAGACCCAGCGCTATGTTGACAAAATCATGGCGTCCAAAGGCCCACATCTGGATGAGCAGGAAAAGGCATTGATGCTGGAAGACCTGCGCTCGCCGTGCACGGAAGAGGTCGCGGTCTTCCATGCGTTCTCCAAGGTCGTGAGCGAGGCGCGCAGCGCCTTTGTCGTGCTCGATACGGCGCCCACCGGCCACTCGCTGTTGCTGATGGATGCCACTGGTGCCTACCACCGACAGATGATGCGCGAGTTTGAAGGACATTCGGGCGGGCGCGTGGTGACGCCGCTGATGCGCTTGCAAGACCCGGACTACACCCGCATCATTCTGGTGACTCTGCCTGAAACTACGCCCGTGTCACAAGCCCAGGCGTTGCAGGACGACTTGCGCCGGGCCCAGATTGAACCCTTTGCCTGGGTGGTCAACAAAAGCATTGCGGCTGCTGGTACGCGAGACCCCTTGTTGGGTGCCCGCCTGGAGGGGGAGCGCAAGCAGATGGAGCGCATATCGCAAGGGCTGGCCCGGCAAACATTTGTTGTGCCGTGGAAAGCGTTGCCTCCGATCGGGTTTGCTGCCCTGGCATCTCTGGTGACCAAGGCGTCCGGGACAAATTAATCGTCCAACTGGGCGCACGCGCTGTGCCGGTCTTACTTGCAATGGTTGTGCAACTTCCACTTTTCCTCGTGCCCCAGAGCCTTGGCAAATGCAGGCACTGTGCAGCGCGCGGCTTCCGCAGGGTCAGTTTCCGCTGCAGACGAGGCCGGTGCAGATGACTCGGCCGCCTGGGGCAGCGTTGATGCCTCCGCGTGGTAAACCCATTGCGCAACCGCTCCGACCACGATCAGAAAGCCCACCACGATGACGACCTGAGCCGGCTGCACGCCCGGGCGGTCAGCCACAGGCAGTTCACAGACCCCACCGGGACATAGCTGGGCCTTCTCGGTGTTGAACGCGTTGTATAGCTTGCAGCCTATGCAGATGCCGAAGGACGCCTCGAAAAACAGCAACAGCATGCAGATTGAACAGACAAGCATGTTGATCGGCCCGATCACGTGGTTAAGCACCATCAAATAAAACATCAACAGCGCCAGTGCAAAGCCGATAGCCCAGGCAAAGCGTTTTTGCGGTGCACCGACATAGTCCGGGCGCTGGCCCCGCACAGCCCACTGACCGAGAATCAGGCTGGGCGCAAAGCGCGGGTTGACGAAGATGCGCACCGTGAAATCGATCAGGAAGGCAACTACAAAGACCTGTGTAGGCAAGAAATTGCCCATCAGAAAGGCGTTCATAAACGTCACGATGGCAAAGAAGAACAGAATTCCGGCACTGGCACGCACAGCGCGCTCGTTGAGAACGGGAATGCTGTATTCCGGGCGGTTTTCCCCGAATTGAAAGATGGCTTGTGTCATTTTTTGGCGATTTGCGCGAATCGCTGCAGTATGTCCGCAATGGCACCAAACCTGAGTGACAAATGTCACACAGGTTTGCGGGAATTGTTCACTGGTGGACGGTTGAGTTTGCGTAGCGGTGGCCGGTAGTTTGAAATGCAGGTTATGCCTAACTCAATGCCATCATTTCCCGCTATCAAAGCCAATGCCGTGCGCGTCTGGACCCAAAACCTGCAGCACTGGTGGCGCTCCCGCCATGACAGCAGCGGTTTGCCGCATGTGGGCATGATGCTGGAGAAAAAATCGTTGTCATCGGTGTTCCAGCCGATGGTGGAGCTGGGCAGCGGTTCCGTTTTCGGTCATGAGGCGCTGGTGCGCGTGCCGCGCAGCATGGGTGAACTGTCGTTTGACAGCTTGCTGGGCGCCGCGAAAGAACAACGCTGCCAGAAACAGCTGGAACTGGCCTGCGTGGAGTACGCCATTGAGCGTTGGGTGGCGGAACGGCCCAAGGGCCAGCTCTACGTCAACATCAGCGCGAAAACCCTGGTGCAACTGCACGAATCCGGCGCGACGGACTCGCTGCTTCAATTGTTGCGCAAACACAAGTTGCAACCCAAGCACATGGGTTTGGACATCGCGGGTTACACCCGCATCGGCAACGTCGATGTACTGGTCGATGCGCTGGTGCCACTGCGGGCAGCCGGTATGTCAATTGCGCTGGACGATTTCAAGGCGTCAGACTCCAGCATGCTGGTGTGGAAAAAGGTCTTGCCCAGCATTGTCAAAATGGCGCCCCGCTGGACCCAGGGCATTGATGGCAACATGGAAAGCTGCAGCGTGGTGAGCAGCCTGGTTCGGCTGACCAAGAAACACGATTGCCTGCTGTTGGCCAAGTCGGTCGAATCCGAAGCCGAACTGCGGGTGATGCGCCAACTGGGTGTGGATCTGGCGCAGGGTTACTTTCTGGGCAGTCCTGCTCCGGACACCATCACGACCGTAAACCTGCGCGCGCGCGCCGTTCTAGGCGCTGAAGCGCACTAGCTTCGGGCAAAAGCTGGTCCAGCGTGTGCAGCACTTCCAGCAGCTCCGCAATGCTGGGGCTGAGCGAACTCACACCGTCTTCGCGCTGGCGCCGCGCAAAGCGGTGCCAGGTTGAAACGTTCAGAATCTCCAGCTTGCCATACGACAGCTTGAGCCATTCGGCCTGCGCCAACTGCTGCACGTATTCGGAGAACAGCGTGCGCGACACGCCACATAGCGATGCCAGCGTGTTCTGGGCAATGGGAATTTCGACGCCATCCCCAAAGCCAATCGTCGGTGGCCGGTCTGAGCGATAGGCCAGTGCTTCGGCAAATTGGGCCAGGCCCATGACCACGCGCAGGCAGGGGTTGCCCAACTTCATCAGCGTCAGGGTTTCGGATGTTTTTTGCACCCGCCAGGCCATGAGTTTGGCCACATGGCGGGCGAAGGCCGGTTCCTGCAGGAATAACTCGTCAAAGGTGCTGGCCGGCAGGCTCAGGACCTCGGTAGGAGTCAGGCATACATAGTCGGCGAAACTGGGCTTGCGGTTGATGATGGACTGTTCGCCAAACCAGGCGCCCTTGCCATAAATGGAGATCGGCGTGGAGTCTGAATTGGTGGTCGGAATGGCGGCCGACACCAGGCCGTCCATGATGTAGCACCAATGCTGGACCTCGCCACCCTTGGCCCAGAGCTTTTTGCCCGCTTCCAGCGACTGCACCTTCACGCCAGGTGCAGTTTGCGTGGCCAGCCCATCCGACAACCCCAGGCGACGCAGGCGGTTGTAGACATAGCGATCTGGAGCGGTTGAAACCGGGCGCAAGCGGACTCCTGAAAAAGTGAACGGGCATTGTCGGTCAAGTGCTTCGACACTTGCATGGGGTAAATGCTAGGCAACCGCGGGGGCCAGCAGCTCGTGCACCAGTTTCAGCAGCGCCTCCTCCTCACGCTCAGGTGCGAACAGCGGCGCACGCAGTGCACACTGGGCCTGCAACTGGTGGTACAGGGGGTCAGTGGAGTGCTGGTCTGCGCGGCAACGCAGCAGCAAATCCGCGAGCCCCTGCGCATCGCCGTGGTCAAAATAGCCCGCGTAATTGGCCCCTAGCATGCCCACATTGCCCGCAACGCGCGAGGCCAGCACCGGTGTGCCGCTGCACACCGCCTCCATGATCACATGCGCACCGCCCTCCAGGCGGCTGGCATGCACCAGCACATGGGCGCGCTGGATGGCGCGGCGCGTGGCCGCATGGGCCATGCCACCCAGCCAGCGGTAGTGGGGACAAGCTGCGGCACAGGCTTGCGCCTGCGTGCCCAGGTCGGCGTCCAGCGCCTCGCCAATGTGGTCGATGAAGAGGTCGGCATGGTCCTGCAACAGATGGGCCGCTGCAAACAGGGTCTGCGGCGATTTTTCGTCGCGCAGATGGCCGACCATGACGGCTCGCAATTGCCGGGGCGACTTATCCACCGGGGGCTGTGTGCTGGTGGACTGAAAGATCACGCGGGCCTTGTGTCGAAGCGCCATAGGAAGCGCGTCGGGTGCGCATTCCTGCAGCATCACCAGCCGTTGGGCATAAAACAACGAAGCCTGGGCCTGCGCGTCTGTCAAGATGTCGTGGTACAGATCAGTGCCGGTCAGCACAACGCCCAGGCCGGGTGCATCGGACGCGACCCCCTGGGCCTGTGCCCACTGCGCAATGCTGGGCGCCGAGCGCCGCGCGTGCAGGGCCAGCATCACATCAAAGGGCTCGCCGTTCCAGCCTTGTGCGATGGTGGTCGCGAAGCTGGGGCGCAGCATCTGCGACCAGCGCCACGCGGTCTGCCAATTGCCATTGTTGGCGCTGGCCAGGGCAGGGCTGACGATGAGAACGCGGGGTGGGGTCATGGGTGGTAAGAATACAGGGTCTGTCGGGTGGGGGCGCGTGCCGGGGTTACCGTGTTTCGGGTCTAATCGGCGTCTCATTGCATTTTTTTGGGAGTTTTTCATGTCCGTTTTTTCCTTGTCACGCGGTCTGCGCACGCTGTTGACCTGCACCGTGGTCTTGTCGGCCACACTGGCACACGCCCAGGCCGTGTTCAAGGTCACCGCTATCCCCGACGAGTCGCCCACCGAGCTGGCCCGCAAGGCCGCACCTCTGGTCAAGTACCTGGAAAAGACCCTGGGTATGAAGGTCGAGTTCACACCCGTCAGCGACTACGCCGCGTCGGTCGAGGCACTGGCCAACAAGCAGGTCGATATGGCCTGGTACGGCGGCTTCACCTTTGTGCAGGCCAATGTGCGCTCGGGCGGCAAGGCGGTGCCACTGGTGCAGCGCGAAGAAGATGAGAAATTCCGCTCGGTGTTCATCACCAGCGACCCCAGCATCAAAACCCTGGCCGACCTGAAGGGCAAGAACGTGAGCTTTGGCTCGCAGTCCAGCACCTCGGGCCACCTGATGCCGCGCAGCTACCTGCTGCAAGCCAATATCGACCCCGACAAAGACTTCAAGCGCGTGGCCTACTCCGGCGCACATGACGCCACCATTGCGGCCGTGGCCGCAGGCAAGGTGGAAGCTGGTGCGTTGAACATCTCGGTGTGGGAAAAATTTGTGGCCGAGGGCAAGGTGGACACCACCAAGGTCAAGGTCTTCTACACCACCCCTGGTTACTTTGACTACAACTGGACCGTGCACGCCGACATGCCCGCCGCCCAGCGCGAGAAACTGACCCAGGCCTTCCTGGCGCTGGACAAGAGCACCGTCGAAGGCAAGGAAATTCTGGATCTGCAACGTGCCACTCGGTTCATTGCCACCAAGGCGGAGAACTACAAGGGCATCGAAGCGGCAGCCCGTAGTGCCGGCTTGTTGAAGTAATCGCCTGCGTCTACCGCAGCTGCGAACGCTATGTTTTTCATAGTGCAATGTGCTTATTCCACGAGGGCTAGCGGCCCGTTTCGCATATGAAACTTGAGCTGGACGGCCTTTCGGGCTGCCACCCGGCGGCCAAAGCCGGCGCCGCGCCCGCACTGCGGGCCTTGAGCCTGAGCGTGCAGGGCGGCGAGCAGGTGGCCGTCATCGGCCCATCGGGCGCGGGCAAGACCACGCTGTTGCACCTGGTGGCCTGCGCACTCCAGCCCTCGGCGGGCCGCCTGCTGCTGGACGGGCAGGACCCCTGGTCGCTGTCACGCGGTGCACTGCAAACCCTGCGCGGTCAATTGTTTTTGGCGCCCCAGGTGCCACCCCTGCCGCCGCGCCAGCGCGTCGTCACCGCGGTATTGGCCGGACGCTTGCCGCATGAGGGCCTGTGGACCAGCCTGCGCAGCCTTTTTTACCCGGTGGACATTCCCCGCGCCGAGCAGGCTCTGGCCGGCTTTGACGTGGCCGACAAATTGTTTGACCGCGTGGACCGCCTCTCGGGCGGTGAGCGCCAGCGGGTTGGTCTGGCGCGGGCGCTGGTGTCGCAGGCCAGCCTGCTGTTGGTGGACGAGCCGCTGTCGGCTCTGGACCCCACCCGTTCGCAACATGCTATCGAGACCCTGACGGCGGCGGCCCGCGCGCGCGGCGCCACACTGGTGGCCACGCTGCACCACGTGGAGATGGCGCTGGCGAATTTTCCGCGCATTGTGGGCCTGCGCGATGGCGCGCTGGCCTTTGACCTGCTAGCCGCGGACGTGACCCCCCAGCACCTGCAGGCGCTGTACGCGCAGCATCTGGACGAACTCGATGGCTCGGCACCAGCACCGGACGGTGCCTACCCTGCCGAGCCAGCGCCAGTGGTGATGCTCTGTCGCTAGTTTTTTCGTTCACGCCATGACTGCCGCCCTGTCCAACACCGCATCGTCTGCCGGTAGCCCCACGCAGCACGACCCGGCCTGGGCTGGCCGTGTCTTCTGGACGCTGGCCGGTCTGGCCCTGCTGTGGCCCATGCTGGTGTTGACCGAGTTCAAACCCTGGGTGCTGCTGGAGCCTGGCGCGCTGAAGCCGGCGTTGAACTTTGTCGGTGCCTTCTTCCCTCCACGTACCGATGCCGAGTTCTTGTGGTTGCTGGCGCGAGAGACCTGGCGCACGGTGGCCATGGCCACGGCGGGGCTGACGCTGGCCCTGTTGTTGGCCGTGCCACTGGCCCTGCTGTCGGTGCGGGTGCTGTCGCTGTCCGCGCTGACCGGCGCCATGGCCCCCGTGCCCGCCGGGTTGCGCCAACTGGTGCGCTGGACGCTGATGCTGCTGCGCAGCGTGCCCGAGCTGGTGTGGGCCCTGGTGTTTGTGAGGGTCGTGGGGCTGGGCCCGACCTCGGGCGTGCTGGCCATTGCGCTGACCTACGGCGGCATGCTGGGCAAGGTCTACGCTGACATTCTGGAGAGTGGCGACACCCACGCCAGCGCCAGCCTGATGCGCAATGGCGCCGGGCGCCTGCAGGCCTTCTTTTACGCCCTGTTGCCGCAAACTGCGGCCGAGCTGACCAGCTACACCGTGTACCGCTGGGAGTGCGCGATCCGCTCCAGTGCGGTGCTGGGTTTTGTCGGAGCGGGGGGCTTGGGCCAGTTGATGGATTCGTCGATGAAGATGTTCAATGGGGCCGAGGTGGCCAGCATCCTGCTGGTCTTCATGGCCCTGGTCTGGCTGGCGGACCGCATGAGTTCGGCACTGCGCAAGGTTTTGGCCTGAGAAGCCCGAGCTACCCACGATGCAAACCCCGCTACCCCATTCAACCAATTTGCCCAACGCGGCACAGGCCGCCAACGACACCTACAAGCTGCCGCCCAAGCTGTTCGACGCGCGCTGCAAGGCCTGCTGGCTGGTGCTGGGTGTCGTGGTCCTCATCATCACCAGCTTCGCCACGCTGAATCTGCAATGGGCCCAGTTCTGGTCATGGGACGCCCTGCAGCGCATGGCCCGTTTTGTGGCCGAACTGCTGCACCCGCGGTTCGATCTGGTGTTTGTGACCAAGGTGGCCGTGGCCTCGCTGGAGACGCTGGCCATGTCGGCCCTGGGCACGCTGCTGGCCGTGGTGCTGGGTCTGGCGCTGGCGCTGCCCGCCAGCAAAACCCATGCGCAAGACCCTGCGCGTTGGCGTGGTCCTGCGCGGCTGCTACTCAACGCCTTGCGCAGCACGCCCGAACTGGTGTGGGCGGCGCTGCTGTTGATTGCGGCGGGGCTGGGGCCGTTCGCCGGTACGCTGGCGCTGGGCCTGCACACGTCAGGCGTGTTGGGGCGGCTCTTTGCGGAGTCCATTGAAAACGCGGCTCCCGGTCCGGCCTTTGCACTGCGCGTGCGCGGCGTGTCTTCGATGCGCGTGTTTTGGTATGCCACCTTGCCGCAGGTGCTGCCGCAGTTGCTGAGCTACAGCCTGTACCGCTGGGAGAACAACATCCGCGCCGCCGCCGTGCTGGGCGTGGTGGGGGCGGGCGGCCTGGGGCAGATGCTTGCGTTTCACATGGGGCTGTTCCAGATGGCCGAGACCAGTACGGTGCTGCTGGCCATGCTGGTGCTGGTGGCTCTGGTCGATGCGTTGAGCTATGCGGTGCGCAAGGTGCTGTCTCGGTAGGGGTTGCGGGTTTCGCTGGCACGTTTTGTGGCGCAAGAAAGGACTGCGCACGGCGGGCGGCGTGGCAGGCGTTCTCCGGCTCGCTTCGCGGGCGACCTTGATTGGGTCGCCATCGTTGTTGCGTTGACGTATTGGTGGGTGCGCCGGTTCTGTGGCAACCGCAAGTGCGGCCTGCGCCCGCCCGCCACACCACCCGCCTCGGGGCGAGGTGCTGGGGTGCAATGTTGGGGAGAGAGACTGAAGCAAAATTGGCTGCTAGCCCTCGTGGAATAGGAATAGTCCGCTACGTATTTTGTAGCAATTAACACCCGACGCCGCTAGGTCGGTCGGTTTTCTATTCTCGGCAATTGAAGTCGTAAAAACGCTTAAAGGATGGACTGTCGGCTGACTCCTATGGGGCAAGGAGTCATAGGATTTGACGCCGTGGATGTCTCTTGTGGGCTGGAAGCCGTCGGTCACTGCGGCCAAGGCAAACGTCTGAGACTAGCCTGATATTGAATCCAATGTACGAAGACTCGCGGCGGTAAGGCTGGACATCCAAAAGTACTTCTCTACGGATATATTCGCTGAGCGGGTTGTCGCGCAACCAGATGCCCATGTGTACCCGCTTCCAGGTAACTCAATTTCATAGTTTCAAAGTAACTATCAGTCGATTTCGTGTCCGGCGCTTTGTTTCGTCTACCCCTCAGCGTTTTGCTCTTCACTACCCAACCAAGGAAGCTCACACCACGCGACATCAGGTTGCCAGCTTGCCACCCAGGCCGGCATTTGCTCGGGCGGCATGGGTCGGGCAATGCCGTAGCCTTGCGCCAGCTCACAACCCAGTTGCAGCAGCGCGGTGCCGTGC
>CAINUX010000192.1 GCA_903853895.1 uncultured beta proteobacterium
GATCCGGCCAAGTACCTGCCGTCCCGCTAGCATCCTTACCATGAGCACGCCTTTCACGGATGGTTTTAACGGCGTGCCGGCGATGCCAGGGCTGACTGATCAGCCCTCTGAAGCAGATGAGTCGATACCCCTCGTGGAGTCCGACTCTCATGCAATTGAGTTGGTAGCAATCGAGGGGCTCGATCGATTGTTGGCAGGTGATGGGACGACGCACTCGCTGGCCGATGAGTCAGCCGACGCGCTGTCACTGTATTTGCGCGGTGTGCGCCGCACCGAATTGTTCACCCCCGAACAGGAGTTTGAGTGCGCCACCCGCGCGCGGGCCGGCGATTTCGCAGCGCGCCAGAGCATGATTGAGCACAATTTGCGCCTGGTCGTGAGCATTGCCAAGGGTTATATGGGCCGTGGAGTGCCTATGGCCGACCTGGTGGAAGAGGGCAACTTGGGCCTGATGCACGCCATCGACAAGTTTGAGCCCGAACGGGGTTTTCGGTTTTCTACCTACGCCACCTGGTGGATACGCCAGTCGGTAGACCGTGCGTTGATGTATCAGGGCCGGGCCGTGCGATTGCCGGTAAACGTCGTTCGCGAACTGCAGCACGTATTGCGTGCCCGGCGCATGCTGGAGAACGATGGGGAACTGGTCGCCCGGCGACCTGAAGGCATTCGGGTAGAAGACATTGCGGCACTGCTTGGACGCGAACCCAGTCATGTGGCAGATTTGTTGTCCATGGCCGAGACCCCTCGCTCACTGGATGCCTCCCTGGATCGCAATGACGGAGATCTCAGCCTGGGGGACGGTTTGGTGGACGATCTGACACTGGGACCTGAAGATGTGACGCTATCCCATGAGATCGATCAACTGTTGGAGGAATGGATTTCCACCCTTACGCCGCGTGAGCGCGAGGTGCTGGAGGGCCGTTTTGGCCTGCACGACCATGACCCCGAAACGCTTGACACCCTGAGCCTGCGCCTGGGGCTGACACGCGAGCGCGTGCGGCAGGTGCAGAACGAAGCGCTGGTCAAGCTCAAGCGCTACTTGAGTCGCAGGGGCATCACCCGACATTCCGTGATCTGAGTTCGCACGGTTGCCGGGACCTGAGACAATCCCGGTATGACTGACACGCATTCGACCGAAAAGCAACTGCCTGAGGGCTGGCTACAAGTGAAATCCCTGGACCTGGAAGCTCAGGGGGTCGCCCACAAGCCGGACGGCAAGGTGGTATTTATTGATGGCGCACTACCCTTTGAGGTGGTGAGTGCCCAGATACATCGCTCCAAAAGCAGCTTCGAAAAGGGCACTCTGACCGAGATTCACCGGGAGTCGTCTCAACGTGTGCGCCCCGAATGTCCCCACTTCGGTTTGCATGAGGGAGCCTGTGGCGGTTGCAAGATGCAACACCTGCATATTGGTGCGCAGGTGGCCGTTAAGCAGCGTGTGCTGGAAGACAATTTGTGGCACATCGGCAAAGTCAAGCCCGACAACATCCTGCGTGCCATCGAGGGCCCGGCCTGGGGCTACCGCTATCGGGCCAGGTTATCGGTCAAGCACGTGCGCAAAAAGGGTGCGGTCCTAGTGGGTTTTCATGAGCGAAAGAGCCGCTACGTGGCTGACATGAAGGAGTGCCGGGTGCTGGCACCGCACGTCAGCGATCTGCTGCTGCCGCTGCGTGAACTGATTGCCTCAATGGAGGCGGTTGAGGCGTGTCCACAGATCGAACTGGCGGTGGGCGACATGGAGGGCAAGGGGGGCGCGGGGGATGTGACCGCCATGGTGCTGCGCCATTTGACACC
>CAINUX010000193.1 GCA_903853895.1 uncultured beta proteobacterium
GGCCTGTATGGTCACGTCCAGCGCGGTGGTCGGTTCATCCGCAATCAGCAGTTTGGGGTTGCAGGCGATGGCCATCGCGATCATGACGCGCTGGCTCATGCCACCAGAGAGTTGGTGCGGGTAGACACCCAGACGGCTCTCGGGAGCGGGAATACCCACTTGCTCCAGAAGTTCAATGGATCGTTTGCGGGCGGCTGCCTTGTCCATGTGCAGGTGCAGCTTCAGCGTCTCGGCCAGCTGGAAACCCACGGTGAAGCATGGGTTCAGGCTGGTGGTGGGGTCCTGAAAAATCATGGACATGTCTTTGCCGGTCAGGCGACGGCGCTCGCGTTCAGACAGGGCCAGCAGATCGTGGCCGTCAAAGCGCAGCTTGTCTGCCTTGACGCGCCCCGGGTAGGCCACCAGACCCATCAGGGCCATCATGGTGACGCTTTTGCCGGAGCCGGACTCACCCACAATGCCCAGCACGTCGCCGGTATCGAGAGACAGGCTGACGCCGTCTACCGCGTACATGGTTGCGTTGTGCGAGGGGAACTCGACCGACAGGTTCTCAATTTCAAGCAAGGCCATGGTGTGCTGTCGTGTGTTTGCGATTGGTTTAGCGCTTTAGCTTGGGGTCCAGCGCATCGCGCAGGCCGTCACCCAGCAGGTTGAAAGCCAGGACCGTGATCAGAATGGCCAGCCCGGGGAAGGTCACCACCCACCAGGCGCGCAGTACAAATTCGCGGGCGTCGGCCAACATGGTGCCCCATTCGGGAGAGGGGGGTTGCGCCCCCAGGCCCAAAAAACCCAGGGCTGCGGCGTCCAGGATGGCGGTGGAGATGCCCAGCGATGCCTGCACGATCAACGGCGCGGTGCAGTTGGGCAGCACTTCACTGAACATGATGCGCCAGTGCCCGGCGCCGCCCATGCGGGCTGCGGTGACGTAGTCGCGTGAGGTCTCGGAAATAACCGCTGCGCGGGTGATGCGCACGTAGTGGGGCAGCACCACTATGGCCACGGCCAGCATGGCATTCATCAGGCCAGGCCCCAGAATAGCCACGATCACAATGGCCAGCAGTAGGCTGGGCAGGGTCAGGATGATGTCCATGATGCGCATGACGGCAATCTCAAACACGCCACGGAAATAGCCGGCCAGAAGCCCCAGCGTGGTACCGACCAGAACCGAGATCGCGACCACGGCTATGCCAATCGACAATGACAGGCGCGCACCGTGGATGAGTCGCGAAAGAATATCGCGACCAATGGCGTCGGTGCCCAACAGGTGGGCCGATGACCCGCCGGCCTGCCACGCAGGCGGCACCAGAAAAACGGTGTTGTCCGTCAGATCGGGATTGTAGGGCGCCACCACATTGGCAAATGCGGCCAGTAGGAGCACGGTCGCCACAATCACCAAACCACCCAAGGCACCACGGTTGGCGCTGAAGTAGCGCCAGAAGTCTCTAAATGGATGCAGCGGTGCGGCCTGCGCAGGCGATTCAGGCGGCGCCATCACGGTGGGTGTCGTCGTCATTTTTGGTGCCTGATACGGGGGTTAATGATTCCGTAGGCTACGTCCACCAGCAGGTTGACGGCCATGACCACAGCGCCGAGCAGCAGCATGCCGCCCTGCAAAACGGGGTAGTCCCGACGGCTGATGGCTTCGATCAGCCACTTGCCAACGCCGGGCCAGGAGAAAATGGTCTCGGTCAGAATGGCCCCGGTGAACAGCACGCCGACCTGCAGGCCAATCACGGTGATGACGGGAATCAGCGCATTGCGTAGCGCGTGTACCGCGACGATGCTAAAGCTGGAAAGCCCCTTGGCCCGCGCGGTGCGGATGTAGTCCTCACCCAGAACTTCGAGCATGGCCGAGCGGGTCATGCGGGCAATGACTGCCAATGGATTGGTGCCAAGCACAATGGTTGGCAGGATCAGGTGCGAAGCGGCTGACCAGAACGCATCGGTGTCGCGGGCCAGCAAAGTGTCAATCAGCAGGAAGCCTGTCACGGGCTCGATGAAATACTGCACGGCAATTCGACCGGAAACGGGCGTCAGGTCAAGCTGCACCGAGAACAGCAAAATCAGCAACAGGCCCCACCAGAAGATCGGCATGGAATATCCTGTGAGCGATATGCTCATCACCCCATGGTCGAGTATCGAGTTGCGCTTGACCGCCGCGATGATGCCGGCCGGAATGCCAATCAACAGCGCAAAGAGAATGGCGCACAGCGCGAGCTCAATCGTTGCCGGAAACAGCGCGGCGAACTCGCTCATAACCTTGGTTTGGGTGATGACGGACTTTCCCAGATCGCCTTGCAAGACCTTGGCGATGTAGATGCCGTACTGCACGATGACCGGTCGGTCCAGGCCATACTCTTTGAGCAAAGCGGCATGGCGCTCGGCGTCGATACCGCGTTCACCCGCCAGGGTCTCAATAGGGTCGCCTGGTACCAGTCGGATTAAAAAGAACGCCACCAGTGTCATGCCGAAAAAAGTCGGAATGATCAGGCTCAAGCGCGTGAACAGAAAGCGCAGCATGGATTGGTGTGTGGGGGAGGTTGTGACGGTGGACTGCACCAGGACTGTGCAAGAGGCCACGAATTCTACCAACGCAAAAACTACGCCACGCCCTGTCAATCCTGGTGTTTCTACCTAGAACGGCCGCGTCAGCGCCGACATAAGAAAAGCTAATTTGCAGACGTAAAAAAGGCCGAACAAGTCGGCCTTTTCTAGTTTGATTGACCCGTCCTGAAATGAGTTGACACCTTTTCTGCTCAGAAAGGGCGAGTCAAATGGAATCAGACATCAAGCGCACCCAGCGCGACTACACGTTGGCTTTTAAGCTCAGTGTTGTTGATCAAATAGAAAAAGGCGACCTCA
>CAINUX010000194.1 GCA_903853895.1 uncultured beta proteobacterium
CACGCTGCCCATGCTGCGGTTGCCGTAGACCAGGGTGAATTTGGAGTCGGGCTGGTCTTCCAGGCTGCTGGCCATGATGGACAAAATCGGCGTGATGCCCGATCCCGCCGCAAAACCCACCCGGTGCAGGGCACGCGGTCGCCTGGAGACAAAACGGCCATCGGGTGGCATCACCGCCAGGGTGTCACCGGCTTTGAGCTCGGTGGCTGCCCAGTTGGAGAAGACACCGCCGGCCATGGGGCGCACACCTACAACCAACTGGCGCTTGGCTTTGAGGTGGCTGTGGGTGCAGCAGATCGAATAACTGCGGCGTACATCGGCACCATCGATCTTGCTGCGCAAGGTCAGGTATTGACCCGGTTGGAAGTCAAAGCTCTCCAGCAGGTCATCAGGCACGCTCAGGGCGATGGCCACCGAGCCAGCCGCCTCGGGGCTGACGCTGGCGACACGCAGGTCGTGAAAACGGGGGGAAGTGGACATGTTGGCCTAATAGGGTTTGAAGTAGTCAAAGGGTTCCAGGCAGCTCAGGCAGCGGTACAGCGCTTTGCAGGCGGTGGAACCAAAATGCGAAGTCTCTGTCGTGTTGTGTGAGCCGCATTGTGGGCACGCCACCGTCTGCGCAGCGCTGGCGCCGGCCTTTCTGGAAGCAAACTGGATGACACTGGTGCCACCAGTGGCGCAGCCGCTGGGGTGCGGCGGGGCGATGCCATAGGCTCGTAATTTTTCGCGCCCCTCGGGGGTCATCCAATCGGTGGACCAGGCCGGTGCAATCTGCGTCAGCACCCGGGCCGCCACACCAGCAGTGGACAATGCATTCACCACATCGTCTTCCATCTGGCTCATGGCCGGGCAGCCGCTGTAGGTGGGGGTGATGACCACCTCCAAGCCGGTAGCGGTCTGGCGCACCGCCCGCAGGATGCCCATTTCGCGCAGGTTTACCACCGGAATCTCGGGGTCGGTCACCGACTCCAGCAGACTCCAGGTGGTGTAGTGCGGGTCAGCAGCTTCCTTGCGTGCAATGGGGCCATCTGGCAAAGCCGATAGCTCAGGCTGCGCCGCGCATGGAGAGTCATCGGCTTGCATGGTGTTTACCAGACGGCTTCAGGGTGCGCGCGGGCCAGGCTTTGCATTTCGGCCAGCACAAACCCCAGGTGCTCGGAATGCACGCCGGTTTTGCCGGTGGTGACATAGCCGCCAGCGGCGGGGCGCTGCAAGGTGGCCTCGACAAGGGCCTCGTCCACTAACTGGTTCCAGCTGGCCTGCAACGCGCGGGTGTCAACCCCAAGTCCCGACTTGACCACAGCCGTTTCCATGGCGCTGGGCGCAAAGAATTCCTGGGTGTAGGGCATCAGATGGTTAATAGCCGCCTGCATTTTGGCGTGTGACTCGTCGGTTCCGTCACCCAGGCGCAGCATCCAGTCACGTGCGTGGCGCAGGTGGTACTGGGTTTCCTTCAGCGACTTGGCGGCAATGGCGGCCAACTGCGCATCCGCAGAACCCTTGAGAGCTTCCCACACCAGCACCATCAAGGCGCTGTAGAGGAAGTTGCGGCCAATCGTCACCGCGTAGTCCCGGTCACCACTGCCGGTGGGCGCCAGCGCGGTGCTGTGCGGCAGCTCCAGCAGGGTGTAGTTCTTGAACTCCGGCACATCACGAAAGTAGGCCAGCAGGTCTTCGCTGGTCTTGCCGTCCTTGCGCATGGTGGCCACATGCTGGTACAGCAGGCGGGCTTGGCCAATCAGGTCCAGGCTGTTGTTGGCCAGGGCCAGGTCTTCTTCCAGCACCGGGCCATGGCCGCACCACTGGGCATTGCGCTGGCCCAGAATGACCGCGTTGTCGGCCAGGTGCAGCAGGTAGTCTTGAAAATGGGCCGCCATTACATGTGCCCCACTTCTTCAGGAATGTCATAGAAAGTAGGGTGGCGGTAGATCTTGTCGGCGGCCGGGTCAAACATCGAATCCTTGTCTTCCGGCGCGCTGGCTGCAATGCTCTTGCTTGGTACGACCCAGATGCTCACGCCTTCCTGGCGGCGGGTGTACACATCGCGGGCCATTTGCAGGGCATGCTGCGCATCGCTGGCGTGCAGGCTGCCGCAGTGCTTGTGCTCCAGGCCCTGTTTGCTGCGCACAAATACTTCCCAGAGGGGCCAATCCTTCAATGCGGGTGTGGTGTTGCTCATGCTGCTTCCTTGGTTTGTTGGGGTTGGTGTTTGCGGGCGTAGGCCAGGGCGGCATCGCGCACCCATTGGCCATCGTTATGGGCTTTGACCCGGGTCGACAGGCGCTCGTGGTTGCACGGGCCGTTGCCGTTCACCGTGGCCCAGAACTCATCCCAGTCGATCTCGCCGTGGTCGTAGTGCTGGCGCTCTTCGTTCCATTTCAGTAGCGGGTCGGGTAAGGTCACACCCAGTACATTGGCTTGCGGCACGGTGGCGTCGATAAATTTTTGGCGTAAATCGTCGTTGCTGATGCGTTTGATGCCCCAACGCATGGCTTGCTCGCTGTGCGGGCTGTTGGCATCCGGTGGGCCAAACATCGCCAGGCATTTCCACCAGAACCGATTGACCGAATCCTGCACCATGGCCTTTTGTTCGGCCGTGCCTTGCATCATCACCAGCAGCGCTTCATAACCCTGACGCTGGTGGAAAGATTCCTCTTTGCAAACCCGGATCATGGCGCGGGCGTATGGGCCATAACTGCAGCGGCACAGCGGAATCTGGTTGCTGATGGCCGCGCCATCAACCAGCCAGCCTATCGTGCCGACGTCGGCCCAGTTGAGCGTGGGGTAGTTGAAGATCGAGCTGTACTTGGCTTTGCCACTGTGCAGGTCGGCCAGCATCTGGTCGCGGCCCACGCCCAGGGTTTCGGCGGCGCTGTACAGGTACAGGCCGTGCCCGCCTTCGTCTTGCACCTTGGCAATCAGAATCGCCTTGCGCTTCAGGCTGGGCGCGCGGCTGATCCAGTTGCCTTCGGGCAGCATCCCAACAATCTCGCTGTGGGCGTGTTGGCTGATCTGGCGCACCAGGGTTTTGCGGTACGCCTCGGGCATCCAGTCTTGGGGCTCGATCTTGCCGTCGGCGTCGATTCGTTGGTCGAAACGCGCCTGCGCCTCGGGATTTTCCAGTGAGGCAATGGGTGTCGGCTTTTTCTGGCCGGGGGTTTCTTGCACATTGAACGACTGTGTGTACATAGATGTGTCTCCTGTGGGTTGTATAAATTAAGTTGACGAACTGGCAAGCCAGGCAGGCAGGCGCTTGTCCAGAAAGGCCGCAACCCCGTCACGGCCCTCTGCGGTGGCGCGCTGGCGCGCGATGCGCACGGCGGTCATTTCCAGTGTGTCCTCGTCAATCGGTCTACCCTTGATGGCTTCGATCAGCTCCTTGGCTGCCTTCTGCGCTGATGGTGCGCCGGTCAGCAAGGGTTCAACCAATGCGGCCACACCGGTGTCCAGGTCATCGACTGAAGCGACTTCGCTGACCAGACCGATGGCCAATGCGCGCGCTGCGCTGATGCGCTCGGCACTTTGAAAATAGCGCAGCGCGTGGCGCGGGCCAATGGCACGAAGCACATAGGGGCTGATCACGGCGGGGATGATGCCGAACTTGACCTCTGAGGTGGAAAACACCGCGTCCTCGCTGGCCACCGCCATGTCACACGCCGCAGCCAGTCCGGTACCACCGCCCAGTGCGGCGCCCTGAATGCGCGCAATTGTGGGCTTGGACAGACCAGAGAGCGTGTGCAGCATGCGGGCAAAGCGACGGGCATCCGCCAGGTTATCGGCTTCACTGCCCGCGGCAGCCCGGCGCATCCAGTTCAGATCCGCGCCAGCAGAGAAGTGCTTGCCGCGGCCGGCCAGCACCACCACGCGCACCGCAGGGTCATCGTCAAGTTTCCGGCAAGCATCGTTGAGGTCGGCGATGAGTTGCTCATTGAAGGCGTTGAAAACCTCCGGGCGGTTCATCCAGATTGTGGCCACTCGGTTGACTTGCTCGATGACCAGGGTGCTGTACATGGTGCGGCTCTTGGTGGGGGATTACTTTGCAATCGTCCAGTCGTTGTTCTTGATCTCCAGCATCAAAAACGCGGAGAGGTCCAAGCCCATGTGGTCCGTGGCGGACATATTGACCTTGCCGCCCGTGCCGATGAAGCCCTTGGTAGCCTCAATCGCGTCGCGCACCTTGGCCTTGTCGGTGCCGCCGGCGCGCTTGATGGCGTCCACCGCAAGCATCAGGCCGTCATAGGCATGGCCGCCAAAGGACGACACGTCGGTTTTCCAGCGGGCTTCAAAGGCCTTGGCATAACCTTCGGCCACGGCCTTCTGCGGGTCGGTGGCAGGCAACTTGCTGGCCACCAGCAACGCGGCTGCGGGCAGGCGCACACCTTCGGCGGCCGGGCCGGCCAGTTTAATGAACTCTTCCGAGGCCACACCATGGGCGTGGTACAGCGGCAAAGTCATGCCAAGCTGCTTGTAACTCTTGGTGGCAATCGCCGGACCTTGTCCCAGGCCAAAGATGAACACGGCCTGCACCCCTGGTGTGTTGCGAATCTTGGTGAGCTGCGGACTCATGTCCGTGTCTTTGGGGCCATAGGACTCATTGGCCACCAGGGTGATGCCGTATTTGGCCGCCACCCCTTCGGTTTCCTTTTTTCCGGATTGACCAAAGCCACTGGTTTCTGAAAACAGCGCCACGTTGGTCAGTCCGCGCTTCTTCATGTCTTCAAATACCTTTTCAGCCGCCATTCGGTCGGTGTGGGGCATTTTGAAAATCCACTTCTTGACGGGCTCGACAATCACCACGGCACCCGCCAGGGAGATAAAGGGCACACCGGCCTTGTCAACCAGCGGAGCCATCGACATGGTGGAACCGGTGGTGGTGCCGCCCACAATGATGTCGACCTTGTCGTCGTCCAGCAGGCGTTTGGCAAAACCATTGGCCTTGCTCGCATCACTGCCGTCGTCGTAATGCACCAGTTCCAGTTGGCGACCCAGCACGCCGCCCTTTTTGTTGATGTCTTCCACATACATCTGCAGCGTTTTGAGCTCGGGGTCGCCCAGGAAGGCGGCGGGGCCTGTGACGGACAGAATCGAACCAATCTTGATCGGATCGGCGGCGAAAGCAGCCAATGCACCAACGGCCAAGGCCGCACCAACCGCCAGTTTCTTCAAAGTGAATTTCATCGTTTTGTCTCCTTCAGGGTTAAAAATATTCCGTCACACGCTCTCTATTACCAGGGCAATACCTTGCCCGACACCAATGCACATCGTGCAAAGCGCATAACGCCCGCCACGCCGCGCCAGTTCATACATGGCGGTGGTCACCAGCCGCGCACCGCTCATGCCTAA
>CAINUX010000195.1 GCA_903853895.1 uncultured beta proteobacterium
AGCCAATACATCCACATGGTCCATGGGAGCGGCTTGCAGCGCGCTGAACAGTCCCAGAGCCTGTGCGCGCTCGAACATGGCGCTCTCGGTCATGCGGTCGTGCAGCAGGGCAGCCACCTGCTCCAGTTGTTCGGTGGTGAGCACGGTCTTGCTCAGCAGCCCGTTCTTCAATGTCAGGCGGTATTCCACCAGGCGCTCGATGCGGTGCACCGCCAGGCCGCAGTTGTGGGCAATGTCGGTGGCTTTGGATGCCCAGGGCGACACCGTCCCCAGGCGCGGCGACACCACAATCAGCGGGCCGTCGGTGGGGCCGGTATACGGGTCACCATAGGTCAGCAGCGCCGCCAGTTGGGCGCTCAGGGCAGCATCGGGCGCGCTATCGCCCGCCGCCAGATGCACAAAGCGCGCAGAGATCCCTGCGATTTTTTCGTGAATACCCTGCAGCGCAGGCAAGAGTTGTTGAACGCGGAAGCTGCTCAGGGCATTGCTGCCCTCAAATTGGGTGATATGCAGTGTCACTGGGGCGGCCTGAATGGTGGGCAAGAGGGTGGGCTGGGGGTCAAAAATTCAACTCATCCCCCCTGCGCTGAATGGGCATGGGGGCTGAAGCCCACTGATTTTACTCGCCCGGCCCTCAGCTCTTTTGGCATTGCTGGCCAAAGAATGGAATCATTGGCCCGAGCATAGAATCGAAACGCCATGCCCCGATTGCGTATATTGTTTGCTTGGTTGTTGATAGCTGCAGTTCCCATGCAGGCGTTCGCCGCGAGTTGGGGATTGCTGCCGAACGGGCATTCTTTGATCCTCAAATAAGTTCATATTCGTGATTGAGCCCATTCCAATCGCTCTCTTTTTCGCCATCGCCATGGCAGTGGGCTGGCACAACGGTCGAAGACATGGATTCTTGGTTCTTGCGCTTCTGTGGTTGGCATACTCAGGCTACGAATACCTGATGTACAAGCGGGTGCTCTGCTCAGGTGAATGCAATATCCGCGTCGATCTATTGCTCATCTACCCCGCACTTTTCGGCAGTACCCTATGGGTCGTCATTGTGGCGACCATTCGCTGGGTCCGTCGTACACGCGCGGGTCTAAAGGCGCCAGATTCCTGATTTTTCAGTTGCGCCATTAGTCGAACGAATCTGCCATATGCAGCAGGTCGCATGAACATTGCTGGAAGACGGCCTGTTGTATCACGCCATCTGGAACAACTCCTGCGGCATTTGCATCACGGCACTGGTGGGTGCCAGCGCGGCGCTGTAATGGCCATCGGCCCGTGGAAGCAGGCGTGCAAAGTAGAACTCGGCGGTCTGGATCTTGGCGGTGTAAAAGTCGTTGGACTCCTTCCCCTTGCCGCTGGCCAATAGCTCGGTCGCCTTGGCGGCCTGCAGCGCCCAGTAGTAGGCCATCATCACAAAGCCGGAGTACATCAGGTAATCCACGCTCGATGAGCCGACCTGCTCGCGGTCTTTGGATGCGCGCAGCATGATCAACGTGGTCAGCAGGTTCCACTGGGCCGTGCGGCGCACCAGCGTGCGGGCCATCTGGCCCATGGGTGTACGCTGCAGCGCAAAGGGCTTGGCGAAACGCAGCACCGTGCCACTGAAATCGCGCACGCATTTTCCTTTGGTGTTAAGCAGCACCTTGCGGCCCAGCAGGTCCAGCGCCTGGATGCCGGTGGTGCCTTCATACAGCGTGGAGATGCGCGCG
>CAINUX010000196.1 GCA_903853895.1 uncultured beta proteobacterium
ACTCACTTTCTTCACCTAAGTCTTTGATTTATAACGATATTTTATCATTTCAATCAATTTTTTAATAGATTATGAGCAGCTTCAACAAATAAAAACCTTAATAAATCAACAGGTTACAAGCGGTCTACAGCAGTGTGGAAGCAAATGTGGAAGCAGCGTTTATTCACTTCGACCAAGCTGCAGACTGTGAGTCAGCGGTTCTGTGGTCAAAATTTAGGTCGAGGATTCCCTCTCAAAAAAACATCGCCTTGCGCGGTGCTATCTACATGGCATTCAAACTGCCAGAGTCATCAGACTTGCATTGCCTCCAGCTGCCGCCGTGTTAGTACTAATGCTACGCTCGCTCACTAGCCGCGCTAGCGGCACGACGGTCTCGCCCGGGAGCAGTGCCGTAAGCGTGACGATGGCCCCTGGGCGCTGCGCCAGCTGAGACTGCCAATGTAAGGTAGTGGCCGCATTGGCGTGCAGCAGTACAGCGTCAACCGGCTGCTCATTGGAGATCTCTTCCAACGTCATCTGGCTTTGCACAGCAGCAGGCAGTTGCGCATATTGCACATGTGCGGTCAGAGGCCACACGGCGCGGCTGCCCACGGCCAGCACGGCAGCTAATTGCGTCAGGCGATCGGCATCGGCCCCGGCATGATCGCCCGTGATGCACAGCACCCGCTCACGTGCTTGCACAAGGTAGACATTGCGCTCACCGGTGGGGCCGTTCAATGTGACTGACAGACCAGCCGGTTGGTTCGCAGCAAACGACGCACATGTATGAGCCAATGGCAAACGGCCTTGGGCCAACGCCCAGTCGTACAGGGCTTGCAGCGCAAGTTTAGGCTGAGACGGCGCTGCTGCCCTTGTGGCCTGCACGCTACGCAAGGCAGCATCCTGCGGGCAACTTGCAAGCAATCTCAAAAGGTACAGCGGGCCACCTGCCTTGGGGCCGGTGCCCGACATGCCTTCGCCACCAAAAGGCTGCAGGCCCACCACCGCGCCCACCATGTTGCGGTTCACGTACACATTGCCAGCGTGGGTGTTGTTAATGACTTCCGCGATGGTCTTCTCGATACGTGAATGCACGCCCAGCGTGAGCGCATAGCCTGTGGTATGGATACTTTGCAGCAACTCGGACAGTCCACTGCGGGCATAACGCATGATGTGCAGCACCGGGCCGAAGACCTCGCGCTCCAACTGGGCAATGCTATTGATCTCGATCAGAGTGGGTTGTACATAGGTGCCGGCGGGCAAGGTGTCGAGTCTGTTAGCGCTGATGCGGTGTACTCGACATCCCGCTTGTTGCATAGCTTTCACGTGCGTCTCGATACCTTCACGGGCCCTCTCGTCGATCACCGGACCCACATCCACGGCCAGGTGCATTGGTGAACCCATGCGGATTTCCGCCATGGCTCCTCGTAGCATCTCGACCAGGCGGTTGGCCACATTTTCCTGGACGCACAACACGCGCAGAGCCGAGCATCGCTGACCTGCCGCTTCAAAGGCCGAGGCCATTGCGTCGGCCACCACTTGCTCAAGCAGGGCCGATGAATCTACCACCATGCAGTTTTGTCCACCGGTCTCAGCGATCAACGTCACAGGCTTGCCATGGGCATTTAGGCGCTCAGCCAGCACCGCTTGCAGCAAACGCGCAGTGCCTGTGGAGCCAGTGAACAACACACCTTGTACGCGGGCGTCGCGCACCAGTGGCAAGCCGATTTCGCGGCCCTGACCTGGCAGAAGTTGAAGAGCAGCGCGGGGCACACCAGCTTGCCAAAAGGTCTGCACCGCCAGCGCGGCTATGGCTGTAGTAGCCTCGGCGGGTTTGGCCAACACCGGGTTGCCTGCGGCCAGTGCGGCGGCCACCTGTCCCACAAAAATCGCCAGCGGAAAATTCCACGGACTGATGCAAACCACTGGGCCCAAAGGCTTATGGGTGCTTGGGTCAAAGTCACATTGAACCTGAGAGGCGTAGTAGCGTAAAAAGTCCACCGCCTCCCGCAATTCAGCCACGGCGTGTGTCCAAGTTTTACCCGCTTCGCGCACCAGCAAAGACATCACACGGGGTGCATCGGCTTGCAACAAATCGGCAGCTTGCTCGAGGATTAAGGCACGCTGTGTAAAAGAAGTGTTGGCCCATGAAGGCGCGACTTCGCTGGCGGCTTGCAATGCCACTTGCACATCGGTCGCGCTAGCGTATTGCAGGGTACCAAGCACATCGCCGTGGTCGGCGGGGTTGCGCAGGGTGATGCGTTCAGCACCATCAAACGGATGAGCCAACAAGGGTGTGATCGACATCACATGCACCTGTGTTTGCATTTCAGTGGCCAGCAGTCGCAGTGTGGGTTCGTTCGCCAGATCTGGCCCGTCAGAATTGCGGCGGGCTAACCCATACAGGTGTGCTGGAAGCGCAATTTGGATGTGAGGCTGGCCAGGATGTGTGTTTTCTCGCTTTGCGTCATCTTCGGTCCGCACCACCGGGTCTTGCACCAGATCAGAGATTGACACGCGCGCGTCGGCCATGCGGTTCACGAATGAGCTATTAGCCCCGTTTTCAAGGAGTCGGCGCACCAGGTATGCAAGCAGGGTTTCGTGTGTGCCCACTGGAGCGTAAATGCGGCAGGACCGTTGCAGTGGTCCAACCACCTGCAGGTACAGAGGCTCACCCATGCCGTGCAGGCATTGGAACTCGTATTGGCCCGGCTCATATTCGCCGTACATGACCTGCGACAGCTGGACAATGGCCGCCACGGTGTGTGCGTTGTGAGTGGCCAATTGCGGGAAAACCGCATCCGGCGCGGCTAGCAGCTTTTGTGCGCAGGCTAGGTACGATACATCGGTATGGTGCTTTCGCGTGTAGACCGGATAGTCGCTTTGCCCGTCCAGCTGAGCGCGTTTGATCTCACTGTCCCAATACGCACCCTTGACCAGTCGCACCATCAGGCGGTGGCCACTGCGGCGCGCCAGATCGACCACGAAGTCGATCACAAAAGGGCAGCACTTTTGGTAAGCCTGGATCACAAAGCCGATGCCATGCCAACCTTGCAAACTAGAGGCTAAGCACAGGGCTTCGAGCAGGTCGAGCGAGATGTCCAGGCGATCCATCTCTTCGGCGTCAATGTTGAACCCGATGTCGTAATGCTTGGCCAATTCGGCGAGCCTCAATACGCGTGGAAACAGTTCATCCATCACGCGCTGGTACTGGGCGCGGCTGTAGCGCGGGTGAAGGGCAGAGAGCTTGATTGAGATGCCCGGGCCGCCTACAACACCCTGCCCATTGGACACTCGACCAATCGCGTGGATCGCGTTTTCATAGGCTTGGATGTAACGCTGCGCGTCCACTTCGGTCAACGCAGCTTCGCCCAGCATGTCGTACGAGTAACGAAAGCCTTGCGCTTCCATAGTTCGTGCGCGTTGCAGCGCTTCGTCGATGGTTTCACCTGTCACGAACTGTTCGCCCAGCATCTGCATGGCCACCTGTACGCCCTGACGAATCAGCGGCTCGCCAATTTTGCCAATCAAGCGGTTAAGCGAGTCCAGCATCGCGCCCTCACTGTTTGTGGTCAACAGCTTGCCCGTGAGCAACAGGCCCCAAGACGCCGCGTTCACAAACAGCGAATGGCTGCGGCCCACGTGTTGCTGCCAGTCGCCCTGCCCGATCTTGTCGCGGATCAGCGCATCGCGTGTAGCTGAATCGGGAATGCGCAGAAGTGCTTCGGCCAGGCACATCAGCGCTACACCCTCTTCGCTGGACAGCGCGTATTCCTGCATCAGGCTTTGCACCCGGCCAGCGCGCCCGCTTTGTTGTGGGCCCTCGCGCAGGCCTTTTACCAGCTGGCGTGCTAGGGCATCGGTGCGTGCGGCTTGAGGGAGGCTCATGCGGGCCCCAGCCAGCAATGGGGCAAGGGCATGCGCCTCAGGCAGACGGGTGGCGCGGGCTATGGCTTCACGCAGGGCGCTCCGCTCGGGCAAGGGGCCGCCAGGGGTGAAGCGGACGCCGGAGGTAGGCATGAGTTGAAAAGAATTCGGGGGAGCGTTCATGACATAGGCCTTGCGGGTTGACATGAATCGCCATCATCCGGATTTATTACCGAATATTTCACCAAAATAATGTCTTCTTGATGAATAATAAACATCATGAGCAACGAATACCCAGACATTGATCGCATCGATCGCCGCATCCTCGATCTGCTGCAGCGCGACGGCCGCATTAGCAACTTGAAGCTGGCAGAAAGCGTTGCCCTTTCGCCCACCGCGGTGCTGGCGCGTGTGCAGCGCCTAACCCGCGAGGGATTCATCTTGGGATACGAAGCGCGGCTCAATCCGCTCAAACTCGGCGCGGGCATGTTGGTGTTTGTGGAAGTGTTGCTTGACCGGACCAGCCCCAATGTCTTCGACCAGTTCAAGGCGGCTGTGCAGGTGCGCTCCGAAATCATGGAGTGCCACATGGTGGCCGGGGGCTTTGACTACCTGCTCAAGACACGCGCAGCCGATATGAACGCTTACCGCGAATTTGCAGGTACGGTGCTGTGGCAACTGCCAGGGGTGCGCGAGACGCGCACTTATGCGGTCATGGAAGAAGTCAAAAACACGACGTCGCTTGCGCTGTGAACACGACCACCCCAACTTGATGGGGGTCTTTGATGGGCAGTGCTTGGGCGGCAGACTCAGACTTTTGAATTTCCCGTGTTTAAAAGAACGCTGCTCAAAAAATCGGGAGACTCAAAGTTCATCAACGCCTTCACTCTACTCGTATGTTGTTCTTGGAAATGAAGTTACTCCAATAGGACAAATCAGCTGCTGCACGACGCTTGATTTCGACTTCTCCCCCAGATAAAGGCAGCAACGAAAGCTCGTTCAGTTTTGCTTTAATCAATGGGTCTGCCATGGTTTGCTGCATAGCTGCGTTTAAGGTGGCTACAACCTTATCGCTCATACCAACAGGGCCAACTATTGCATACCATCCGGGCATAGCAGGAACATCCAAGCCAGCTTCTTTAACTGTTGGAACTTGACCTTAGCCGACGCCGCCGAGGAAGTCTGGGACAGCGAAAGCGGTCGTTCGCAGGTGGCACTCACCGACCTGGATAAGGTGCCGGCCGGTCGTGCACCGGCTACAGTCGAGTAGCTACGCAATTGCCTTCGACATATACTTGGAGATTGCGACCGCCCGTTGCTGAGCCGCAGACACGGCCTTGAAGATGGCCGCCGCAAATCCACATTCGTTCAGGACTTGAAGCGCCGCTTCCGTGGTGCCATTTTTCGATGTCACGCGACTGCGCAGGTCTGCGAACGCTGTGGCCTCTGACTGGGCAAGTCGCACCGCGCCTGCCACCGTCTCCAACACCAAGTTACGGGCCTGCGCTTCCGTGAAACCCAGTGACTGCGCGGCGGCCTGATAACTCTCGAGAAACTGGAATACATAGGCTGGCCCGCTACCACTGATCGCCGTGACGGCATCCATGCTGGCATCGGATTCAACCCAAAACACGTGTCCTGTCACCGTCAGAATGCGGCGGGCAAGTTGCCTGTCGTTCTCGCTCAGACTGTCGGATGACAACATGCCGGTGACGCCTGAGCCCACCAGGGCTGGCGAGTTGGGCATCGATCGGACGACTCGGGCCGAGTGAAAGCAGCGTTCGAGGTCATGCAGGGAAATACCCGCGGCGATACTCACATGCAGTGGATTCGCTAGCAGCGGAACGATCGATGATGCTGCTTCCTGCATCACCTGCGGCTTTGTCGCCCAGACCACAACGTCGGCTCTGGACAGGCACGCATTTGCCTGCGTCAAGACTTGAACGCCGAAGCGTTCCGCAAGCGCCATTTGTTGTGCCGCATAAGGCTCTACCACCATGATGTGCTGCGCATTCCAACCAGATCGGATCAGGCCGCCAATCAGTGCGCAAGCCATTTGGCCGCCGCCGATGAACGCAATCGGTACCTGGGTCATATCTGGACTGTTCATGAGTTTTTCTGAAGCAACATGCTGGTTGTGTTCGAGCGCGATTGCTGACGAGTTGCCTTTAGTCAGTGGGGAAGGATCTTCGAAAGAAATTCCTTGGCTCTGGGAGAGCGTTGCTCCGTTTGCCCGAAGAACAGGTCTGTCGAACAGTCCTCGACGATGGCTCCTTGATCCATAAAGACAACGCGGTGGCCAACTTTGCGTGCGAATCCCATCTCGTGCGTGACGCACATCATCGTCATGCCTTCTTGGGCCAGTTTCACCATCACGTCGAGCACTTCGCCGACCATTTCCGGATCCAGCGCCGATGTGGGTTCGTCAAACAGCATGACAATCGGATCCATACTCAGCGCCCGTGCGATGGCCACGCGTTGTTGTTGCCCGCCGGATAGCTGGCCGGGAAATTTGTCCTTCTGCGCAAGCAGGCCGACCCGTTCGAGCATGGCCAGTCCACGGCGAGCCGCATCGTCCTTGCTGCGCCCCAGAACCTTGATCTGGGCCAGATTGAGGTTGTCGGTAACGCTGAGGTGGGGAAATAGCTCGAAATGCTGGAACACCATCCCAACACGCGCCCTGAGTTTGGAGAGATTGACCTTTGGGTCGCCCAGCCGATGGCCGTCGACAACAATCTCTCCTTTCTGGATCGGCTCTAGTCCATTGATGGTCTTGATGAGCGTGCTCTTGCCCGACCCTGATGGACCGCAGACGACGACAACTTCACCCTTGGCAACCTGTGTGCTGCAGTTGTCCAGCACCTGAAATTCCCCGTACCACTTGGATACATCTCGTACTTCGATGACCATGTCCTACCTCGCAATGGCAACACGTGCCTGCAATCGTTTTACTTGCCATGACATGGCATAACTGATCAGGAAATAGACCAAGGCGACAAAGAGATACATCTCCACGATGCGACCATCGCGTTGGCCAATCTTTGATGCAGCACCCAGAAAATCGGTGATCGACAACACGTAGACCAGTGATGTGTCCTGAAACAACACAATGGTCTGGCTGAGCAGGACAGGCGTCATGTTTCGAAGCGCCTGGGGCAACACGACCGAGCGCATGGTCTGGAAATAGCCCATGCCCAATGCATAGGATGCCTGTGTCTGCCCTTTGGGTATCGACTGAATGCCGGCCCGCATGATCTCGCAAAAATACGCGGCCTCGAACAACGTGAACGTGATGACGCTGGACCAAAACGCGCCAACCTGGATGGGTGACTTAGATCCCATCAGCCATGCCGCCGCGAAAGGAACGAGAAAATAGAACCAGAAAATGACCAGCAGCAGCGGTACAGACCGAATCAGGTTCACATATGCCGATGCCGCCGACGACAGAACCTTGATCGACGACAGTCGCATCATTGCCAGAACGGTACCGAGCACGGCGCCACCCAGCGCAGCAAAGACTGTCAGCGTCAACGTGAATGTCATGCCCTCACGGAACAGGTAGCCCAGGGCGTGCGACACGACCTCAAAATCAAGCTTATCCATGGTCAGCGTCCTTCCCCAGCTTTGGCAGCATGGAAACCGACGCCGGGTACGGCAAGATTGCGTTCCAGCAGGCGCATGAGTGCGACAACCGAGAGGTTCAGAAATACGTAGATGATGGTTGCGGCAGTAAAGGCCTCGAACACCTGAAAGCTGAACTCCTGCATGGCGCGGGCAGCGGCCGTCACCTCGATCAGGCCGACGGTTAGCGCAACGGAGCTGTTCTTGATCGTATTCATGAACTCCGATGTCATCGGAGGCAGGATGATGCGCATGGCCACCGGCAACAAGACATATCGATAGGACTGGCTGGTGGTGAGGCCCAGAGCCTTTGCGGCCATCATCTGCCCGCGTGGAATCGACTGGATGCCGGAGCGCACCTGTTCGGCCACGCGTGCCGAGGTGAACAGTGCCAGGCCCAGTACGGCTGGCACGAACGAACCCCACGGGAGTGGCATGCGCTTGATGGCAGTGCCGATGGCTTCAGGCAGCAACTCCGGGATGACGAAGTACCAAAGGAAGACCTGTACCAGCAGCGGAATGTTCCTGAATAGGTCGACCCACAATCCGGCGATAGTTGAAACGGTCCGATTCGGGACCGTGCGCATGACCCCGATGACGATGCCGATCAGCAGTGCGAGGGCCCAGGCAGTCAGTGCAACCATCAAGGTCCACTGCAGGCCATCGATCAACGTAAACAGATAGGTGCCACGACCGTCGGGAGAGGCCTCCCAGAAAATCTTCCAGTTCCAGGGATAGTCCACGGGAAGCCTCCAGACGGTCCGGTCAAATCAACGGGGTCGCGCGATTCAGACGCCGCGATCGTTTGGATTGGCCAAGGCGTCCTTGAGCGGCGTTGGCATCGAGAAGTTCAAGTTCACGTTCTTGGGCGGAATCGGGCTCATGAACCACTTGTTGTAGAGGTTCTGGAACTCGCCGCTCTTGATCAGCGCACCGAGGGTTTTGTCGACCAGGGCTTTGAAGGCGAGATCGTCCTTGCGAACGATTAACCCATAGGGCTCGACGCGCAGGGCGTCGTCGATGATGCGCCAGTTGCCCGGATTGCTGTTGATGGCTACCAAGCCTGCCAGCAGGATGTCATCCATGACGAACGCTTCAGTACGGCCTGTGGTCAAAGCGAGAAACGCGGCACCATGATCGGGGCTCAGTACCTTATTGGTCTGGAACTTCTTCTCCTGCTCACGTGCAGTCAGCAGACCGATCGACGTTGACGCAGCGGTCATCGAGACCGGCTTGCCGTTCATGTCTTCGAAGGACTTGACGGGGCTGTCCTTGCGCACGACGGCCCGGATACTGGAAACAAAGATCGTGTTACTGAACGCGACCACTTTCTGGCGCTCCAGGGTGTTCGTGGATGGCCCGCAAACAATGTCGATGGTGCCGTTCTGGATCAGGGGAATCTGGTTGCTCAGCTGGATTGGCTGCATCTTGACTGCGAGGGCTGGCAGCTTCAGTTCAGCCTTCACAGCATCTACAATCTTTGCGCACAAATCCATGGCATAACCCACGGGTTTTTGCTGGTCATCCAGGTACGAGAACGGCACCGATACGTCACGGTGACCCAGGCGAATCTCGCCGGTCTCCTTGATTTTGGCGAGGGTTCCGCCCGTTGTCTGTGCCTGTACGGGTAGCGACAGCAAGGCGGTGGTTGCGACAGCCGTAAGACATGCTTTGATTGGCAATTTCATATGGTTCTCCTGGGTTAACGGTGGGTGGGGGGCGTGGATGCCAGCTTTTTTGCCAGCGAGTTAGATGCGATGTCGCTGCTGCGTTTTTTCTGAAGCGCGAAACGGGTGTGCTCCATGTGCGTTTCCAGCAGCTGCAGAGCCATTTCGGACTTATGCATGGCGCAGGCTTGCAGGATCTGATGGTGTTCGTCCTGGGGCTCATCGCGGCCGACAGTCATCGAGATATAGGTGCGCAGAAACCGGTAATTCACCAGAACGACATCTTCGATCATCTTGAGCAGGCGCGGTCGATTGCAGGGCTTGTAGAGCGTCATGTGAAAAGCCACATTCAGGTCTCGCCACTCCAGCGGATCCTCGCTGCGGTCATACGAGTTCAGAATTTTTTCCGCTGAGGCAAACACCTTGGATGTCATGTGCGGAAGTGCGAGCTTCAGTGCCCGCAGCTCCAGGGCAATCCGGATGTCGAGCATCTCTTCGACTTCGTCCAAACTGCGGTTCGACACGAAGGCACCGCGGTGCAGTTCGGACGTCAACAATCCTTCAGACTCCAGTTGGCGCAAGGCTTCGCGCACTGGCACGCGGCTGACGCCGAATTGTTCTGCCAGGGCTTCCTGGCGAATCTGCAGACCCGCCGGCAACACCCCGTTGAGGATGTCGTCCTTCAAGGATCGAAATATCCGTTGAGAAGCAGCTTCAGACATAGTGTTCCTCCCGATGGACTGGACGTTTCAAAGAGCACCTTTGCTCTGTGAGGCCAGTTGAGCCATGAGTTCATGGTCGTCATAACGCTCAAACCCCAACTGCTTGGCATAAACGGGAACCGGTGCGCCCACAACTGCAGCTGCACAAAGGGCGCCGGTGCAGGTGGCCGCCATGGATCCGTAGCCGGACAGGGCGCCGGCAATGAACGAGCCTGACGTCTTCGACTGCCCGATCAACGGCCAGTTTTCCTCGGTCATGGTGTAGTAGCCGCCATAGTGGTGGGCACCGCGCGGCAGTCGTCCGATATAGTTGGCGAGCTTGGGGTTGAGGCGGCTGGCGCCACGCAAAACCGTGTCGGGGTATTGCGGATCAACCGGCGCTTCGCTATGCGGGTCGCTTTCAGCATCGTTGAAAGCCCAGCCCAGCTTGATCCAGGTGCCGTCCACCGCGCCGTCGGGTCGACAGTGAATGCCGCCATTCATAGGCGAGACCAGATGTCGTGAGGCTGGATCGCTGTCCAGAATCTCGCGGTCTTCATCGCTCCACGCCAATGTCTGTCCGTCCAGATCGATCGTGAACGGCATGTTGCGGGGAATTGCGCCTTCGCGATCTTGGAAGGCGATTTTCTGCTGGTAGACGCACTTGACCGGGATGTCTTCGCCCAACATCGCACCAATGTCGCGCAGGAAGGGGCCAGCGGCGTTGACGATGCGGTCTGCCTGTATTGTCGTGGTACCAGAGTCTGAGCTGAGCTCCAACGTGAAAGGCGACTGCCCGGTGATGGCCTTGACTTCGGCCCTGATCAGACGACCACCCTCAGCCTTGATCTGCTCGAGCATGTACTGACCCAGTTGTTGGGCGCTGATGGATCCCGCCCGGCGGATGTGGATCACGGCTGCGACATCAGGTGCATAGGACGGGAATGTCTGGCGAATCAACTCTTGATTCGTCAACACATCCACACCATCGGGTGCGGAACTCCACGGCGAGCGAAGCGGTGCGTCGTAATCTCCCGTCAACGCATCACGAATCCGGATTATCCCGGGGCCATCGCCGTATCCGCGATAAAGATCCTGGATCAGGTCTTCCGGATTGGAGCGACGTGTCACCAGCGCGTAACCTCCGCGAGTCATGTTGATGCGTCCAGCTGATTCCTTGTCGATCTGCTCAAGCAAATCGATACCGTGGTTGGTAAAGGCCGTCATGACCGGGTGTGGCCACCAGTTCCGATAGTTTTCTCCGGATTGCGCTGATGTGAGACTCATCGGATCGCGCGGATCGATTAGTACGACGTTCTTGACCTTGTGCTCTTTGACAAGGTAGTAGGCAACAGCGATGCCGACACTGCCGGCGCCAATCACCGCAACCGTTACGCTTTCAGATTTCTTTTCGTTTGACATAGAGGCCCTTTGACAGAGAGGTCCTCTTGCCGATTTGCGTCAAGTCCTAGTTGATGGAGGCTGACGCAATGCGTACAAGATTTCCCTATGCATTAATTGGATTCGAAATTGGATCCAATTAATATAGGGCAAAACCCGCATTCGATTCTTGCCATGCGGCAGGGCAGCGGCTTATGAGCCCTTTACAATTGAAGCTAGGGCCTATAGCTCAGTTGGTTAGAGCAGAGGACTTAAAGAGCAGGTGACCTAAAACACAAAAAATGTCATGGTCATTTGCCGTTGGGTTGCACGCTGGTAAGTTAACTCTGCTGGCATGTAGAACTACTCAAATTCGGGGAAGCCTCTGCTGTTCTGTTCACAGCGTGGTAATCCCGAGCCAAGCCCAGTAGCAGTATTGGGAAGGTGTAGAGACTGTACGGGTAGGTCGTAAAGAC
>CAINUX010000197.1 GCA_903853895.1 uncultured beta proteobacterium
AGTATGAAAGAAGGCATTCACCCCAATTACCGTGAAGTGTGCTTTATGGACATGTCCAACAACTTCAAGTTTGTGACACGTTCTTGCGCCAACACCAAAGAAATGATTGATATGGAAGACGGCCGCAAGCTGCCTCTGTACAAGCTGGACACCACCAGCGAATCGCACCCCTTCTACACCGGCACACAAAAATCCGTGGACAACATGGGTGGCCGCGTGGAGCGCTTCCGCAACCGTTTCGGAAAAGGCAAGGCGGCGGCGCCTGCAGCAGCCGAATAAACCGGATTCAGGTTTTGGCCTGAACCGTCTCCAAAAAGCAGCCCGGTTTTCCGCGCTGCTTTTTTCATTGCACCCTACTAAGTGAATATTCCTACCCCCGCCATCGTCACGCAAGCAGGCGCCCGACGCTTTCCGCGCTGGGCGTTGCTGCTGCTGTGCGTTGCCTATGTTTTGCCAGGCTTCGTTGGTCGCGAGGCATGGAAGAGCGAAGACATGGCTGCGCTCGGGTTCATGGCCGAGTTGGTGCAAGGCAGCTCGCATTGGTTGTCGCCCACTTTAATGGGCATCCCCACTGAGAACCCCGCAGTCTTGCCCTATTGGCTGGGCGCATGGGCCATGCAGCTCGCGCCCGCCTGGGTCGGCGCGGACTTCGTGGTGCGGATCCCCTTTGCATTGCTGATGGCATTGGCCATGGTTGCCACGTGGTATGGCACCTACTACCTCGCGCGCAACCCCTTGGCCCAACCGGTGGCCTTTGCCTTTGGCGGTGAGGCATTGCCTGCAGACTACGCCCGTGCTATGGCCGACGGCGGCTTGCTCGCCTTCATTGCCTGCCTGGGCTTGGCGCAGCTGTCACATGAAACGACACCGGCCTTGGCCCAATTGGGATTTGCAGCGCTCTTTTTCTATGCCATGGGTGCACTGCCCTATCGTCGCCATGGCCCGGCAATGGCCGCAGCATTGGGTCTGACAGGCCTGTCACTGTCTGGTGCGCCCAGCTTGGCAATCCTGTTTGGCCTCGGCAGTACGGTGTTGCACTTTGCAGATCGTCCAGCGGACCAGCAGGACACCGCGCGCAACCGCCGGATTGCCAGAGAGAGCGTCGGCCTGTTAATGGTGACCCTGCTAACGGGAGTGTTGGCTTGGACACTTGACTTGCTGCGCTGGAAGCTCATGCTGCCGCGTGCGGACTGGTCTGACTGGAATGGATTTATCCAGTTGCTAGTCTGGTTTACCTGGCCGGCTTGGCCCTTGGCGCTGTGGACACTGTGGCGATGGCGCCATCAACTGTTCAACCGACGTATCAGCCGACACATTGCGCTGCCAACCTGGTTCGTGACGGTTTGCGTTGTGGCCACCTGGGCAACTGGGTCCTCCGACCGCACCTTACTACTTGCTCTACCTGCGTTGGCGACTCTGGCCGCATTCGCGTTACCGACGCTGAAACGCCAGGTCTCGGCGCTAATTGACTGGTTCACACTGCTGTTTTTTTCAGGCTGCGCGTTCACCATCTGGGTGGTCTGGATCGCCATGCAAACCGGTTATCCGGCTCAACCTGCTGCCAACGTGGCACGTCTGGCACCAGGCTTTGTGTCCAGCTTTTCGCTATTCACCTATGCGGTCGCCATGGCGGCCACCGTGGCATGGGCCGGATTGGTCAGGTGGCGCGTCGGACGTCACCGTGCAGCGATCTGGAAGAGCCTGGTCCTGCCAGCAGGCGGCGCCACACTGAGCTGGTTGTTGCTGATGACCCTTTGGATGCCCTTGCTCAACTATGCGCAAAGCTATTCCGTGTTGGTACAGCGAACCAAACTGCAACTGGCGACGTCATCCGGCTGCGTCGAAACACTCGGTCTTGGGCTGGGTCAGATCGCTGCATTCCAGTTCTATGGAAACCTGCAACTAAAGACCCTGCAAGAGACTCCAACCTGTCCCTGGCTTCTAGTTGAACCGCTACCCGACATGTCTGCGCCTGCGGGTATAGACACAAACGTATGGACACAACAGGATGTGATCCAGCACCCCGCCAACAGCGGAGAGTCCGTCTTGCTGTTCAAGCAGAAGTAGTCGGTACTGCGCGGTTCATCGGACCATCCATGGCGTAGCGCACCCGGTGGGATGGAAACGTCACGGAGAACGTCGAGCCTTTGCCTGGGGTACTGTCGATGGTCAGTTCCGCACCGTGGCGCTGTGCCACATGCTTGACAATTGCAAGACCCAGGCCCGTGCCGCCGGTATCACGCGAGCGGCTCCGATCCACTCGGTAGAAACGCTCAGTCAGGCGCGGAAGATGCTCTTGCGCTATACCATGCCCTTGGTCTCTAACAAAAAAAACGGCGCCACCGTCCGGCAATCGTTTGAATTCGACATCTATGCGCCGCTGCGATGGCGTGTAGCGAATCGCGTTTCCAATCAGGTTGGACATTGCGCTATGCAACTCAACAACAGAACCTGCAATTTCACAGCCTTCGGAGTGCTCGAAATGCAAGTCATGCGACTGCGTCCACAACACATGCGAGAGGTCATGGGCATCCTGCGCGCATTGCTGCATCAGCACATCACAGGACACCCACTCATGCGTTGATGGCAAGGGGCTCCCTTCCAGGCGGGACAAGGTGAGTAAATCACTGACAAGCGTTTGCATGCGCTGGGCCTGCTGAGACATCAGCCCCAGGTAGCGCTGGCGCTCCTGATCGTCCAATGGCAACGTCTGCAGTGTTTCGACAAAGCCTGCAAGCACTGTCAACGGCGTGCGTATTTCATGGGAAACGTTGGCGACAAAATCACGTCGCATAGCTTCTGCCTGCTCAACGGCGGTAATGTCACGCGAAAGCAAGAGAAGACGACCATCACCATAGGGGTGTAGATTGACCGACAACGTAACCGGCTTTGCCGTACTGTTCTCTCGCCCGGGCATGGTTACATCGTGCAGAAAATCACGGGCACCCAGGTAGGCGGTAAACCCCGGGTCGCGCACCAGATTCCCAAAATGCTGGAGCAAATCACGCCGGACATCAAAACCGAAGTGGTCCGCAGCCGTCTGGTTGAACCACTCAATGCGGGTGTCGGAATCCAGCAGCACCACACCGTTGGGTGATGCCTGCAGTGCGGCCAGAAAGTCCTTCAGACGGCCTTCACTCTCCACCGTCAATCGGCTGCTGGCACGTAGACTGCGCCGCATGCGGTCGTACGCCTCACCCCACAAACCGTTGCCCAGCGACAGGTCCGTCAAAGAACCAGCACGCAGCCAACGCAGCAACCGCAAGCCGCGAACGCTGTCTACGACAAACCAGATATAGCCGCCGGCCAAGGTCATCGCCAGCGTCACCTGCCACTCTTCTGCAACCGGTGCCAGATACCAACCGACGCCAGCAGCGCTGGCCTGACACAGGACAAGGGTGACTAACCGCCAGAACATGCGAAAGGGTAACCCGTTCTATAGCCCGGCTTTATCCGCGACCGCGACCGCCACGACTACCGCAGGGGTAGCCGTAAGGCGATAGCCCGCACCACGCACGGTCTCCACCATATTGCCGGCCTGCAACAGCGCCTCACGCAATCGTTTGACATGCACATCTACGGTACGTTCCTCAATATACACATGGTCACCCCACACTTTGTCGAGCAGCTGAGCACGGCTATGCACCCGTTCTGCATGGCCCATCAGGTAATGCAGTAACTTGAACTCGGTAGGACCCAACTTCAAGGGACGTTCTTCGAATGAAACGCGGTGGGTTGCCGGATCCAACACCAGAGCGCCAACGGTCAGCGCATCGCCCGCCTGCTCCGGTGTCCTACGGCGAAGCACAGCCCGTATGCGCGCAAGCAGCTCTTTCGTCGAGAAGGGTTTGGCAATATAGTCGTCTGCACCTGCATCCAGTCCCGCAACGCGATCGGCCTCGTCACCGCGCGCCGTCAACATGATCAATGGTACGGACTGGGTCCGCGGGTCAGCTCGCCACCGCTTGGCCAAGACCAGGCCACTTTCGCCCGGCAGCATCCAGTCCAACAGGATCAGATCCGGCAGGCCCGCATCCAGATCTTTTTGGGCGGTGACGCTGTCCATGGCCCAGATGGGGCGAAACCCGTTGTGCCGCAGGTTGACAGCAATGAGTTCCGCAATGGCTGACTCATCCTCCACCACCAAGACTGAAGGCATGTTTCTCATCTGATGACCGACTCAATCTTTTCTATCGAGGTGTGACGCACGTCCTCACCCTTGACTACATAGATGATGAACTCGGCAATGTTCTTGGCGTGGTCGCCAATGCGTTCAATGGCTTTAGCCAAAAACAGCAAGTCCAGGCTCGGCGAAATCATGCGAGGATCTTCCATCATGTAGGTGATGAGCTTGCGCACGAAGCCGTCAAACTCCGCATCAATCAGGTCATCTTCCTTCAAGATCGCCACAGCCGCAGTGATGTCCAGGCGCGCAAAGGCATCCAATGCCTTGTTGAGCAGACCGGACGCCAGATCTGCTGCCACCCGCAGTTCCAATGACGGCAATGCCCTTGGTGTGCCACTTTGAATGATGGAGCGCACCATGCGGGCGATCTTCTCAGCTTCATCACCGACACGCTCCAGGTTGGCGGTGGTCTTGGAAATGGCGATCAGCAGGCGCAAATCACGTGCAGTGGGCTGGCGCCGGGCAATGATGGACGACAGGTCGCGGTCAATCTCGATTTCCATGGCATTCACGCGTGCTTCATTGGCGGACACCTCGTTGGCGACCTCCACGCTGAACTGCGACAGCGCGAAGATCGCTCGCCGGATTTGGGACTCCACCAAGCCACCAAGTTCCATCACTTGCGATGACACAGAGGTCAGCTCACTGTCAAACTGCGTCGATAAGTGTTTGTCGGGCATAAATTTCCTCTTTGTCAAAAGCTAACCGGGTGTCTGCTGCAAATCGTGCTGGTTTCAGCCGAACCGGCCGGTAATGTAATCTTCCGTCTCCTTGCGAGTTGGCTTGAAGAACATTTGTTCTGTTGAGCCAAACTCGACCAGATCACCCAGATACATGTAGGCCGTGTAGTCGCTACAACGGGCTGCTTGCTGCATGTTGTGGGTCACAATGACCACGGTGTAATCGTTCTTCAATTCAACGATCAGTTCCTCGACCTTGGCTGTGGAGATCGGATCAAGTGCCGAGCAGGGTTCATCGAGCAGCAGTACCTCTGGCTTGATCGCAATGCCACGTGCAATGCACAAGCGCTGCTGTTGCCCGCCCGACAGACTGGAGCCGCTCTGTTGCAACTTGTCTTTGACTTCAGTCCACAACGCAGATTTGCGCAACGCCCACTCCACACGCTCTTCCATATCCGTTGTATTGAGGGACTCAAACAACTTCACGCCAAATGCAATGTTGTCAAAAATGGACATTGGGAACGGTGTTGGCTTCTGGAACACCATGCCAACCTTGGCACGCAACAGGGCGACATCTTCCTTGCTGGTCAGCAGGTTCTCGCCGTCCAGCATGATGTGGCCCTCGGCACGCTGCTCAGGGTACAACTCAAACATGCGATTGAAGACGCGCAAGAGGGTGGATTTGCCACAGCCCGAAGGCCCAATGAAGGCAGTTACCTTGTTCTCGGGGATTTCCAGATTGATGCTCTTGAGCGCATGGAACTTTCCGTAGTAGAAATTCAGGTCCTTGACCGAAATCTTGGTTTTTTCAGGTGCAGTAGAGGTGTTCAACATAATGGGTTTGTTCGGAATAGTGGAAACAGTCGCACTTAAATCTTCGATCGGGTCAGTACACGCGCCAGAATGTTCAACCCCAGAACCGCCGCTGTAATGATGAAGACACCGGCCCAAGCCAGCTTCTGCCAATTCTCGTAAGGGCTCATCGCAAACTTGAAGATGGTCACCGGCAAACTGGCCATCGGCTCGCTCAGGCTACTGGTCCAGAACTGGTTGCTCAACGCGGTGAATAGCAATGGAGCCGTCTCACCGGCAATCCGTGCCACCGCCAGCAAGACGCCAGTAATGACACCCGTTCTGGCCGCCTTGAGGGTAATGCTCAAAATGACTTTCCACTTGGGCGCCCCCAATGCATAAGCTGCCTCGCGCAGGCCAGGTGGCACCAACTGCAACATGTTCTCGGTGGTACGGATAACCACCGGTATCACCAACAGTGACAACGCCAGTACACCCGCATAGCCCGAGAACGATTTGAACCGGGAGACGACCACCGCGTACACAAACAGGCCGATCACAATCGATGGCGCCGACAACAGGATGTCGTTGACGAAGCGTGTTGTCGAAGCCAGCCAGCTCTTGGTGTCGAACTCCGCCAGATAGATACCTGCCATGACGCCGATAGGCGTACCCAGCCCGGTAGCCAACACAACCATGACGAACGATCCGTAAATGGCGTTCGCCAGTCCACCTTCATCGTTGGGCGGCGGCGTCATTTGTGTAAATGTGGCCACGGACATGCCACCAAGGCCTAGCAGCAAAGTCTCCCACAAAATCCAGAACAGCCAGAACAGGCCAAATGACATGGCGGCCAGTGCCATGCCGGTTGCAAGCTGGTTCACCCGTTTGCGATGCGCAAACTTGGCGAGCTTCATTTGATGTGCCGTCGCGCTCATGTCTTGGCTCCTTCATTTTTCCGCAACTGGGCGAGCAGAATCTTGGACAGCGACAGGATTACAAACGTAATAAAGAAGAGAACCAAACCCAGATACATCAGAGACGCCTGGTGCAGCCCTTCGCCAGCCTCGGCAAACTCATTCGCCAAAGCCGATGTGATACTGTTGGCCGCCTGGAACAGGCTCAATGTGTCGAGCTGGTTGAAATTGCCGATGACGAAGGTAACGGCCATGGTCTCACCAATGGCGCGCCCCAACCCCAACATGATGCCGCCAATCACACCCGACTTGGTGTACGGAAGAACTACTTTGGTGACAACTTCCCAGGTGGTAGCGCCCAGCCCATAGGCCGATTCCTTCAACAGGGGCGGAGTCACCTCAAAGACGTCGCGCATCACCGCCGCAATGAACGGAATGATCATGATCGCCAAAATAATGCCCGCTGACAAAATACCAATGCCCACTGGTGGGCCGGAGACAAAAGCGCCCAGATAGGGAATCCCGGAAAACGCAGCCTGCAAGGGTTGCTGAACGTAGGTCGCCAATACCGGCCCAAACACCAGCAACCCCCACATGCCGTAGACGATAGACGGAACCGCAGCCAACAGTTCAATGGCAGTTCCCAGCGGCCGCTTGAGCCACGCGGGAGACAGCTCCGTTAGGAACAGGGCGATGCCAAAACTGACGGGAACCGCAATCAGAAGTGCAATGAAAGACGTGGCCAACGTGCCATAAATCATGACCAAACCACCGAACTCCTCCTTGACGGGGTCCCACGTGGTGTTGGTCAAAAATCCCAGGCCGTATTTGTCGATAGCGGGCCAGGCGCTGATCGTCAAAGACGCCAGAATTGCCACCAACATGCCCAACGTGACAAAGGCTGCCGCCTTGGCCAACAACCCAAAAACGCGGTCAGCCCAGGGGCCCGACCGGGCCTTCTTCACAGGAGGAGGTAGATTCATTGCGCGAACCGTCTGAGTTGCAGAAGAGTTAGACGGTATACCGCCCGCCGCCAGTGTAGTTGACATGATTGGTATTCCGTACCCGCTCGTGACCTTGCTAGGCCCCGATTACTTGAATGCCACAGGCTTGCCAGCGGCGTCCTTGATTTCACCCCAAGATTTTTCGATCGCAGCGATCACCGGCTTGGGCATAGGCACGTAGTCCAGGTCCGCGGCAATCTTGTCGCCGTTCTGGTACGCCCAGCTGAAGAACTTCAACACCTGTGTCGCATTGGCAGGTTTGTCCTGTTTGGTGTGCATCAGGATAAAAGTGGCGCCAGAGATGGGCCAAGCGTCCTTGCCAGGCTGATTGGTCAAGATCTGATAAAAAGACTTCGCCCAATCGGCACCAGCGGCGGCAGCCTTGAAGGTGTCATCCTCAGGTTTGATAAAGTTGCCTGCGGAGTTCTGCACAACGGCGTAGGCCATCTTGTTCTGCTTGACATAGGAATACTCCACGTAGCCCATGGAGTTGGGCAGGCGCGATACAAAAGCAGCAACGCCTTCATTGCCCTTGCCGCCCGCACCGACCGGCCAGTTGACCGCGGTACCCTCACCAACCTTGGCTTTCCAATCTGCGCTCACCTTGCTCAAATAGTTGGTGAAAATGAAGGTGGTGCCAGAGCCATCAGCGCGACGAACCTGGGCAATCGCGGCATCTGGCAACGCCAAGGTTGGATTCAGCGCTTTCAATGCTGGATCATTCCAACGCGCAATCTTGCCAAGGTAGATATCAGCCAGAACGGGACCAGTCAATTTGAGCTGTCCTGGCTCAATCCCCTTGACATTGATGACAGGGACAACACCGCCCATCACCGTTGGAAATTGCATTTGCCCCTTTGTCTTCAGAACTTCGTCCGTCAAAGGCATGTCGGATGCGCCGAAATCGACCGTTTTGGAGTCAATCTGCTTGATGCCACCACCAGATCCGATGGACTGGTAATTCACCTTGACGCCCGTGGCTTTGTTGTAGTCAGCGGCCCACTTGGAGTAGATCGGTGCTGGGAACGTGGCACCAGCGCCCGTGATTTCCTGAGCACTCACGGCACCGGCAAAACCAAACGCGGTGGCTACAGCCAGGGACAAAAGCGGCAATTTGAAAGCGATTTGCATAAGTAACCCTATTCGGTTGATTGAGGAATGGAAGGACTTTAAGAAAGTTTTGTGACAGAGCGGTGACATTCACGCCAATATTGCGCGATTCTTGTGTGTTTTTCAGTTCCGCGCAAATCGGAGCAAGCATTCACGAATTTGTCACATGGTTGTCATGAGAGTTTTTTACGCTAGCGCTTTTCAACCAACCGATGGAATGCACCATGTCACAGTTCAACGTCTTCGCACTTTCACGCCGCACCGCCTTGCTGGCAAGCCTTACGCTGGCCATGGCCGGCTGCGCGACCCCATCCGGCCCGGTCAATCTGGCCGACAGCATTGCCGCCAATCCCGCATTGAGCACCTTGAACACACTGGTGGCGCAAGCTGGTCTGACCGAAACCTTGAAGTCGGGTGGGCCATTTACCGTATTCGCTCCCACGAACGAAGCATTCAAGGCAGTACCTGCTGCTACGCTGGCTGATTTGGGCAAGAACCCGGGAAAATTGAAGGAAGTTCTGACTTACCACGTCATTCCAGGCAAGGTGATGGCTGCCGACGTCAAGAACAGCAATGTCAAGACCGTCAATGGCGCCAATGTGGCGCTGTCGAAGGCAGGTGACTTTGTAACGGTAGAAAGCGGAGCAGTGGTCACGGCCAACTTGGTCGCGACCAATGGTGTCATCCACACGGTCGACACGGTATTGATGCCTCCCAAGAAATAAATCTATATAAGAAATTTAGCGCTAGCCCTCGCAGATATTGGGCTAGCAGCTATCATATTCATAGCGTATCGGGTGTTGGCCCGCTACCGCCTCTCCAACCAGGCCAAGGAACCCAGCCATGACCTACCCAGACAACCCAAGCCGCCGCCGAGCGGTACGCACACTGGCAAGCCTTACGCTTGCCAGCGCAATTCCGATCTGGGCTCAACCGTCCCACGCGGCGCAAGGTTCACGTACCACCACTGTCGCCCAGATCGTCGACATGTCAACTAGCCAGATCGATGTATCCAAGGACTTTCTGGTGGGCTCCCGTACCGCGTGGCAAGAAATCAACGCACGTGGTGGCCTGCAAGGTAGTGCGGTCAAGCATTTGGTACTTGAAGTCGATGGCACAGCTGCCAGCTTGCGCTCCGCAGTGGATTCACTCAAGTCCGTTTCCCAATGCGTTGCCGTTTTTGGCACCGCAGGAGACCGCGCGGCATCCCAACTCGCCGGAATGCTCAATCGTGAGTTGCCAGATATTGCCCACGTCGCACCCTGGTTGCAAAACGTCGAAGCCGCCACATCGGCCAATACATTTCCGATTTTCGCGTCACGCCAGGAACAGATTGCCCATGCCATCAAGTCTCTATCTGTCATGGGGATCACCCAGGTCGGCGCGGTCTATGGCTCAGCCGCGGAACACACAGCGTACCGTCAGGACCTGGAACAAATAGCGAAAGCACTCAAACTCGCCATCGTCTCCTACCACACGAACGGGGATTTGCGGGACCTGGCACAGTCACTTACGCCAGACAGCCCCCGCGTCTTGCTGTTCGTCGGCGGCACGCCCGAGCTGGTGCGCTTCTCGCAAGGCATTGAAAAGCAGGCGGCCCAGCGTTACATCGTCGCCATGTCGGACGTCAACCTGCAGAGCATCCAGCAAATGGGCATGTCACGCTTCACGCCGATGATTGCCACGCAAGTGGTGCCGATGGTGAACTCCAGCCTTCCAATTGTCAAAGCATTCCGCACGTCTCTGGGTCGCCTTTTCGACGAGCCAGCCACGCCGCTAAGCCTGGCAGGCTACGTGGCGGCACGCTATACACACGAGGTGCTGCAGGGCCTGGATGGGCCGGTAACCCGCGCCAGCGCGATGCAGGCGTTCGCGCGCCGCAGCACTGTTGACCTGGGCGGCTTTCGGATTGCCCCGGACACACGAAACCAGGGCACTGCATACGTCACGCAGAGCATGATTGCTGCCGATGGTCGCCTTGTCGGTTAAGGCCCATCGCAGCCGTGCCGTTCGCTCGAAGCCGGTGCTATGCTCGCAGAGTCAGAACATCCAGAATAGAACAACAGCAATGCAAACGGGAAATCGCCTGGCCGCGGTAGATTTGGGGTCCAACAGTTTTCGTCTCGAAATTGGGCGCTTCGAGCATGGCGGTTTCCAACGAACCGAGTACTTGAAGGAGACCGTACGTCAGGGTGGTGGGCTGGACGAAGACCGCAACCTTACGCCACAAGCCATGCAGGCTGGGTGGGACTGCCTGGCCCGGTTTGGTGAACGACTGGCCGGCTTCAAACCGTCTGAAGTCCGAGCAGTGGCGACGCAAACCCTGCGGGAGGCGCGCAACCGTGATGAATTTCTGCAGCGTGCCAATACCATTCTGGGCTTCCCCATCAACGTCATATCGGGTCGCGAAGAGGCTCGCCTGATCTACCAGGGTGTCGCCCAGATGCTGCCCCAGACAGATGAGCGCCGCCTGGTACTCGACATCGGTGGCCGTTCAACTGAGCTCATTTTGGGCCATGGCACCACGCCCCAAGTCATGGAGTCGTTCCGGGTGGGTAGCATCGCCTGGTCCAACCGCTATTTCACCGATGGGCAGTTTTCCAAAAAATCATTTGCCATTGCCGAAATTGCAGCCAAGGCGGTGCTGGACGAAGCCCTTGACGCTTACCACCCCAGCCGCTGGGATATGGCCTATGGTTCGGCGGGCACGGTGGGGGCCATCGCCGACGTGCTGGTGGCCTCCGGGTGGCCGGCAGGAACAGTGACCCAGGAAGGGCTGGACTGGCTGCAGGACAAGCTGGTATCGGCCCAGAGCGCCGACCGCTTGAAGCTGGCCGGCATGCGCGAGGATCGCAAGGCCATCATTGGTGGTGGCGTCAGCATTGTTAGAGCACTCTTTAGCCTTCTGGGCATCCACACCCTCCAGCAGGCAGCGGGCGGTCTGCGCCATGGACTGATTTGCGACCTCATTGGTGCTACCGATAGCGAGGACGACCTGCGTGTCAAGACGGTGCAGCGCCTGGCCAGTAAATTCGGCGTAGACACGGTCCACGGTGAGCGCGTGGGAAAGGTAGCGACTCAATTGTTTGCACAGTTGATGACGGGGCCGGGCAGCGAGCCAATGCCCGATGGGGATAGGCACCTGCGCAAGCTGCGCTGGGCATCCCAATTGCACGAGATCGGTAGCCACATTTCTCACAGCGACTATCACAAGCACGGCGCCTACATTCTGGACAATGCCGACGCCATGGGCTTTTCGCTCTCCGAGATGCACCGGCTCAGTTTGCTGGTACTGGGGCACCGCGGCAAATTGCGCAAGCTGGAAGCCGCCCTGTCTGACTCCGATCTGGTCGCGCAGTTGATCGCACTGCGCCTCGCCGTCATCTTGTGCCATGCCAGGAAAGACCCCGACCTGCAAGGCATGGCCTTGGAGCGCCAAGGCGCACAGGGCCTTAGCATGCAATTGCGATGCCGTCCTGGCTGGGCTGAAGCCTTTCCGCAGTCTGCCTACCTGTTGCGCGAGGAATCCCAGGCCTGGCAAAAAACCCCTTGGCCCTTGCACGTGCTGGGCTGCTGATACCCGCCGCGTGCTGGAGATAGCACGGCCGCCCGCTATGATGGGAGCATGTCTGTAACGGTACTCATGCAGCGGTGGCTGGCGCAATCCGCCAGAGGAATCCGTCTCGCATTTTTTGAATGGCTGCAGTTGCTGCAGTTGGGTGCCAGTCTGTTGGTTCTCACCCTCTCGCCTGCTAGCTACAGCCCGTCCAATAGGGTCCTGTTGGCACGACACCTGTACGTCAACACGGCCCCCATACTCCTGGGTTTTTCCGTAGTCTGCGCCCTGGTGACGGTGGTGCTCACGCGCATTGTTCTGGTGACGGCACACAGTTACGGGCTGACCCAATACGCGCTGCAGATCGTCATCCGCGTACTGATTCTCGAATTGATTCCGCTGACCGCAACCCTGTTTGTTGCTTTGCGCTGCACCATTCCCGACGGTGCCGAGTTGTTGGCCATGCATGCCAATGGCGAATTCGATGCAAGAGCCACAGAGGAAACGGATGCGATGCAGAAAGAAGTGCTGCCACGTGTTGTTGCCGGCCTGTTTTCAGGCGTCACTTTGGCTGCCCTGAGTAGCGTCGTGGTGCTGACCATGGCCTATTTGACCGGCTATGGTTTCACGGTGTCAGGACTCGCAAGCTTCACACGGTTGTTTGGACAGGTCTTCAGTCCCGCGGTATCCCTTATTTTTACCGTGAAAACTCTGCTCTTTTGCCTGACGGTCTCGCTCATTCCCATGGCATCTGCACTCTACGCCATCCGCGGTGATCGCACAGTTCGTGAGACGACCGTGCGCACCAGCGCCGAAATTCGCGGCCTGGTGCGGATGTTTACCGTGATACTGTTGATCGAAATGGCCTCTCTGGTGGGTAACTACTATTGACCATGAAACCCGTAACGCCATGAACGCCCCCGATCTGTCCCCGCCTCTGCCCGACGCCAAACTGGAAGCCAGAGCCCGGCTGTTGATCCTCTTCATGTTGGTCCTGGTTGCCAGTTCCGTGCTGTTTGTGTTGTTCGCCCGCGGTGCCTTCGACGCCACGCAAAAACTGGTGTTGATGGCGGATGACTCGGAAGGAGTTGTGATCGGGATGGACCTCACGTTTTCAGGGTTCCCGATCGGCCGGGTGCAGCGCATTGAACTGGCGGAAACCGGCAAGGTTCGCATCGTCGTCGATGTGGCGCAGAAGGATGCCCACTGGTTGCGCACCAGCAGCGTTTTCACCTTGGTGCGTGGCGTTGTTGGCAGCCCCAATATTCGCGCCTACACCGGGGTACTCGACGACCCCGCCCTGCCCGACGGCGCCGTGCGCACCGTGCTGCAAGGCGACCTGAGCGCAGAGTTGCCCAAGGTCATCGCATCCACCCGCGAACTGATTGACAACCTCAATTCGCTGACCGGCCCCAATGGTTCGGTGGGATCCACGCTCAACCATCTGCAAGCCCTGACCGCCCGCCTCAACGGCCCGGGGGGTGTACTAGCGGTTCTCCTCGGAAACGAGCAGGACGCGAAGAAGATAATCACTACACTGGACCGGACCAACAGTCTGCTGTCACGGCTCGACGGCTTGGCCGCAAAAACCGATACCCAGATTTTCGGTGACAAAGGCGTGTTGCCGGAAACACGCGCAACCGTGGTGCAACTCAATGCATTGCTCGGTGACGCCCGCGAAAGCCTGAAGAAAGTTGACACCGTTTTGCAGGACGCCCAGGCCATCAGCAGCAACGCCCGTGGTGCAACGGCCGATTTGGGTGTACTGCGGGCCGACGTGGATGCCAACCTGCGCAAGATTGATGGACTGGTCAATGAGATCAACCGGAAATGGCCCTTTGCCCGCAACACCGATATTCAGCTGCCATGAACTCCATCCCACAGGCTCCAACCCGCAATGCGTCCTGTAACAGCGTGGCGTTCGCGTCCAGCGCTGTGTTGTTGGCTGCGGTGCTGGCCAGCAGTTGCGCCAATGCACCCAAGATACCCGACTGGCAGATCGAGGCGAAAGGTGCCATGGATCGTGCAGTGGCGGCCTATCTGGAGGGTAATACCCGCGTTGAACTGGCCGAAATATCCCGTGCGCGACGGCAACTTGCCAGCACGGGCCGGGCTGACCTGGTGGCGTCGGCAGAGTTGACACGCTGCGCGACCCGCGTGGCCAGTCTGGTATTCGAGCCTTGCTCCAGTTTTGAAGCGCTGAGACCGGATGCCACTGAGGCGCAACGCGCCTACGCCGACTACCTGCGCGGTCAGTTGGTACCTGCACAGATCCCGCTCTTGCCCGCTACGCAGCGCGCTGGAGTAGCCCGAGTGGCTGGTGACGACCTGCCGTTGCAAGGGATTGGCGACCCTTTATCCCTGCTGGTCGCAGCCGGCGTGTTGCTGGAGTCCGGCAAAGCCAGTCCGGCCATCATCGCGCAAGCGATTGACACGGCGTCCCGCCAAGGTTGGCGTCGCCCCTTGCTGGCGTGGCTGGAAGTGCAGGCGCAGCGCGCCACCCATGCGGGCCAGTCCGCCGAGGCTACACGACTGTTGCGGCGCATAGAACTCATCCAAAACGAAGCTGCACCCGCGCCCTAATGGGCCAGCGGTGCGCGTGACCTACGCACCGCGCTCCAACAGGCCGGCGCCAGCCCGCTTGGCATCGTGCTTGGCCAGAGCCGCCAAATTGGCAACATCCTCAGCCCGTGAGAATTGGCTGCCATCAATAGCGATTGCGCCAATGGACACGGTTGTGCAGGGGAAGAACCGTAAAACTCCCTGACGATCTTCCGCTTCGATTCCACCCGCATTGCGCGCAGCATCGTCAAAAAGGGATTGCGCTTGGGTGTTGAATGCTTCGACCAGGCGCTCGCTGCGCTGACGCCAATCCGGGCTTTGGAACAACAGGATAAAGTCGTCGCCCCCCACGTGGCCCAAGAAATCGCGCTGGGAGTCACACTGCTCCATCGCCAGCCGTGCCAACAAGCGAATCATCTCATCGCCACGCCAATAACCGTAGTAGTCGTTGAAGGGTTTGAAATTGTTCAGATCGGCATAGCAGGCAACAAAGCAGACCTTCTTGCGGATCAACCGCTCGATATGCTGGCTGATGGGAATGTTGCCCGGCAAAAACGTCAACGGATTGGCGTGCCTTGCCGCCTCGATGCGGGTTTCGGTTACTGAACGCACCAACTGTTCCCCAGTGCCCAAGCCGACATAGCGACCATTGTCTGTGACGATGAATCCATCGTTCAAATAGCGCTGGTCCTGCGACGTCAAGATACCGATCAGTTCGTCCACACTGTGGTCGCGTTCAATCAAGCGCGGCTCCATGTTGGCATGGACCATGCACGATTTGCGCCCCCACACCTCGCGGTAGTAGAGCTTGCTGTACGCATTCATGAACTGCGACCGGTTGATCAACGCTACAGGTTTCTCCTTGTCCAGGACGGCCACGGCGTGCAGATTGGGCCACAGTGAGAAACACTCGGCCATTGCATCATTCGTCGTCACGGCGGTTACGGTCGGCGCAGGTATCAAAGAGATGTTGCGCAACAGGCCATTGGGTGTTGCTCGGCTCAACTCCGGAAACACGACAATTTGGCGCTCGGCCAAGACCCGTTGCGAATCGACTCCCACATATTGCACCGGAGTTGGATTGGGGTGCCCCAGAAAGTAGCCTTGGCCGTAGGCAATACCCAAATCCCTCAGCACCCGAAGATCTTCCTTGGTTTCAATGCCTTCTGCCACCAAGGATGTGCCGAAAATATCGGCAATCTGCATCAGCGCTTGAATGGTCTTGAGTTTGTCACCATGTTGGCTGATGTCTTTGGTGAAGTACTTGTCGATCTTGACTACTTCGGGTTTCAATTGCGACCATAGCCGCAGACTGGAGCGACCGTCGCCAAAATCGTCCAGTGCCAGTGACACGCCGGCCTCCCGCACCTGCGCAACCACTTCGGCCAATTCGTCCATGTCATCCACGCGCTCATGTTCCGTGATTTCCAGAACGAGCATGCGCGGCAAGATCCCCAAACCACCGATCAGCTTCAACAGTTCGTCGGGCCCACGTGTGCGAATCAACTGCGTGAGCACCGCCGCACTCATATTGACAAACAGGCGGCCTGGCACGTCCATTTTTCCCCATGTCCGCAGAGCGGCAACTACACAGGCGTACTCAAACTCGTAGCCCAAACACTCGAGCGCCGCCGCCCGCAGCAAAGCGTCGGGCGTGTGCAAGTCTGTCCCCCTGGGACCTCTGATCAGGGCCTCGTGGGCATGTATGGAGGAATCCGCGAGATTGACGATAGGCTGGTACACCGGGTAGAGACTGCCCAGCTGCAATACTCTCTCCAGCGGACCCTGCCCGGCGATCGAGTGGACACTGGCAATGTGGAATTTACCATCGTTCACCGTCCGCATTTTTGTGTCAGCAAGAGGGAAAGACGGGTATTCTGCTATTGGGTACGGCATAGGTGAGCCAGTCGAGTGTGACTAAAGACACCAATCTAGCAGGCACAGATTGCGCTTCTGTGACACCCTCGAGCCACTGAAGCATTGTCATCGTGCTGACGAAGCACTCTTTCCATTGACATTTTGGCACCCGGTTGGGCAAGCCTGAAAAGAGGCGGCAATCAATGGTGGCACTTACGGTGGCATTCCTATGACTGCTGGCTCGACAAATCTTTCCAGCTCCAGGAACGCAGTGCCCTGAGCAATGAACGCTTCTTCTCCTGGTGACCACCCATGCGTCGCAAGATGTCATCGAGCGTACGGATCGCGTCCCCAATGTAAGGGCCTTTGTTCAACATCACGCATTCGGCCCGCACGCCCAATCCGGCGTCGGATATCTCGGCCCGAGACGGAACGCCTGTCTTGGCCAATGTCTCGAGAACCTGGGTTGCCCAAATGACCGGCATATGCGCCGCCTCTGCACACCAGAGTATTTCCTCCTGAACTTCCGCAAGCCGCTCATATCCGCATTCAACTGCCAGGTCGCCCCGAGCAATCATGACACCTGCAGATGCCCCTGACATGGCTGCGAGCATGAGTTCGGGCAAGTTTTCGAAACCCTTGAGTGTTTCAATCTTGAGAACGATGCCCATGTCAGCGCGACCCAGAAGGTCAAGGTGTTCCCGCAAGAGGTATACGTCATCGGTGCGCTGGACAAAGGACAGCCCGACCATGTCTGCCTCGCGCGCAACTGCGGCCAGGTCTTGCAGGTCCTTTTCCGTCAAGGCTGGCAAATCCAGTTCGCTGTCAGGCAGGTTGATCCCTTTGTCGCCAATCAGCTTTTCACCCCCATCACGCGCCTGGGTGATCTCAACCTCCAGCCAATTGCTGGTGACGTCCCGAATCACACCACCGATCTTTCCATCGTCAAACCACATGCGCTCGCCAATGCGAGCCTGATCGATAACCTGCGGCAACGTACAAGCGATGCGGGCAGGCTCCATGACGACACCATCTTCCCCGTCTTCAACGACTGCACCACTTCCGATTCCATCCCGTGTCACCCGAATGACGTCACCCAAGTGAAGATGAAGATTGCCCGGCAGGCTTTCGATCCGGCCCGCCAGCGTTGAGCGCCATTTCTTGCCATCAGCCCCGTGGATGGTCAGCAGTGTTTCTGGCGTCAGATAGGCAGTCTGCACACTTTCTGCAATGGCACCGCGGTCATCGCAATGGACAACCAGCAAGTGGCGCTTGGCGCCACGCGCATCTGAAAAGTCGATTTGCGAGCCCGCCTTCAAATGGGCCAGCCACTTGTCTTCGACGCCTATGTAGCCGTCCGCATCCATCATGTCATGTGGCAGATTGCGGGAATGAATACGCAGACGGTATGGCTTGTGGGGGCGGCCATATTCGTCGCGTTGAGGGCGCATCCGCAAAACAGGGGGTCGCGGTGCAACTTCGCCCGTCCTGATTTTCGGGCCCCCAAGATCCATCAGTATTCGCACACTGCGTTGCACAGACTTTGCCGCATGGCGAACATTCATCGCCATGACCTTCCAGTCTTCCGGGCTATCGTGTGCGCAGTTGATGCGTGCTATGTCCATGCCCGCCTCCACCAACTCCCGCACGACGCTGTAGTCTGTCGCTGCGGTGGAGGGTAGCGTGACCATGATTCGCACCGGGCGCCCCTGGGGATGCTTGCCCAGCAGATCGACTGCGTGCCCCTCCAGCAAACGGCGACTGCTCACACTGCCGGCGGGCTCCTCGGCGGATTTATCCATCCAATCCTGCTCCGTGAGGCAATGGAGGATTCCGAGCACCTTGTCCAGATTGGCCAGTACATGGGACTCCGAACGCCCGAGCGACGACAGTCCGAGCCACGCGAGTTGCTCTTGCACAGGCCTTAGGTCATGCACGCGCAGCGCGAGGTAGTGAACCAGATTTCGCGCACTTTCCCGGTACTTTGGCGACACGCGCGAAAGCTCCGCCTGCATGGCAGCCTCCCGTGCGTGCATGGAATGCCGCAGTTTCTGCAACTCTCCGATGAGTGACAGGCACACCTGTTCGCGCGTGGTAACGGCTACCGCCTTGAGCGAATGGGTGCGCGTGGAAACTGGCGTTTTACTCTGGATCATCGAACGATGATTGCATGGTCATGCTACGAATTTGTGACAACTCGGCGTCAAAAGGCAAGAAGCCAACTGTGCGTGCAACGCCAACCCAGCAACGCCAAAGCAGTCTGAAAACTACAGGACTTCGGGTGACTGGACCGTGACAACAACGGTCTGGGCACCCGCCTCCCGTTCGCGGGAGCGCAACCACCACAGCGACCCTTTTTTCACAGAGCACTCGCTGGCGTTCAAACCCAACAGATTCGCAATCGTCTGCCCCAGGGTGGGCTGGTGCCCAATCACCAGCACGCAACCTTTTCCGTGGGGCCACTGCACCAGTTCCAGCAGTTGCTCACTGGTACCCAATGGCCCAAGCATGGGACTGAACCGGAACTTGCGTTCCAACGCCTGCGCCGTTTGCTCGGTGCGCCGGGAAGGACTCACCCAGATGCGCGCGCTGTCGGGCAGTTGCCGGTCCAGCCATGCAGCCATGCGTGCGGCCTGTTTCTCACCGCGTGGGGTGAGCACACGGGCCATGTCGTCACCACCAGGTGCGACTTCCACTGCTTCGGCATGTCGCCACAAAATCAGGTCCATGATTGCCCCTCAATCCTGGTCTTTGCCGGTGTCGGCATAGCGCGCCATCAGCGCTGCCTGCGCACCATACACGGCGGTTTTTCCATCGCCCTGGTAGCGGGTATAAGTGCCATCCGGTCCCAGGTCCCATGCATCCACGCCATCGTGCAAGTAGGCCACCAGGCACTCGTCGACCAGGCGTTGGCGCTGCACCGGATCGGTGACGGGCCAAGCCAGCTCCACACGGCGCACCATGTTGCGGTTCATCCAGTCTGCGCTGGACAGATACAGGTCCTCCACCTCGCCTTCCCTGAAATAGAAAACGCGTGAATGCTCCAGGAAACGCCCGATGATGGAGCGCACCCGGATGTTGTCGGTGTGCCCAGCGACTTGCGCTGGCAGCATGCAGGCACCCCGCACGATCAGGTCAATCTTGACACCCTTACGCCCGGCCCGCATCAGGCTGTGGATCAATGCTTCGTCCGTCAACGAATTCATCTTGGCCACAATACGCGTGGAGCGACCACGGGCAGCGGCCATTCCCAAAGCGTCAATCTTGTCGATCAAATTGCGATGCAAGTGAAACGGTGCAAACCACAGTTTGCGCAGCGGCGGCAGCCGACTCTGGCTGGCCAGGTGCACAAACACCTGCTCCATGTCGGTCGTGAGCGCCGTGTCGGCGGTGATGTGGCTGACATCGGTGTACAGGCGCGCGGTTCGGGGGTTGTAATTTCCAGTCGACAAGTGGCCGTAGCGTTTGAGCGTCTTGCCCTCGCGCCGGGTAATCAGCATCATCTTGGCGTGGGTCTTCAGGCCGACCACGCCATACAAGACCTGGGCGCCGATCGACTCCAGCATCTCCGCCCAATTGATGTTCGCCTCTTCGTCAAAGCGGGCCTTGAGCTCCACCACCACCGTCACCTCTTTGCCCTGGCGCACCGCCTCGCGCAACAGGTCCATCAGTTCGGAATTGGGGCCGGTGCGGTAAATGGTCTGCTTGATCGCCAGCACCTGGGGATCATTGACCGCTTCCCGCAGAAACTCCAGCACGCCGTCAAAGCTTTCGAACGGCTGGTGAATCAATATGTCGCCCTGTTTGAGCTGATCAAAGACCGATAGCACCGTATCCATCTGGGCCGGGAACGACGCTTTGTACGGTGCAAAGCACAAGTCCGGACGGTCCACCAGATCGATCAGCTGCGTCAGACGAACCAGGTTCACCGGACCAGGCACCCGATACAGTGCTTTGGGCGGCAAGTCAAACTGCTGCAGCAAAAAGTCAGACAGGTATTCTGAACATCCCGCTGACACTTCCAACCGCACGGCTTGCCCATAGTGGCGGTGCACCAAGCCTTGACGCAGCGCCGTTCGCAAATTCTTGACATCGTCTTCGTCGACCGCCAAATCAGAATGCCGAGTCACCCGGAACTGCGAGAACTGTCCCACATGCCGTCCGGCAAACAGCTCCGACAAATGCGCGCGGATCACGCTGGACAATGACACCAGCAGGGTGCGCGTGCCGGACACTTTTGCGGGCATGCGGATCAGGCGTGGCAAGACCCGTGGCACCTTCACAATCGCAATTTCATTCTCGCGACCGAACGCATCGCGTCCACCCAGGCGCACAATGAAATTCAACGACTTGTTGGCAACCTGGGGAAAGGGATGGGACGGATCCAACCCGACAGGAATCAGCAACGGCCGAACTTCGCGCTCGAAATACTGCTTGACCCACTGGCGCTGGGCCGGATTGCGGTCTCCATGGGAAATGATCTTGATGCCCAAGCCTTCAAAGGCCGGCATCAACTTCTCGTTGTACAGCGCGTACTGGCGACCTACGATGTCATGCAGGGACGCGGCCAGGCGTTCGAAAGACCCGACCGAGAACACCCCTTTGCGATCATTGGCCTGGTTGGCGATGAGATGGGGCTCGGCCCGCACCTCGAAAAACTCATCCAGATTGGATGACACGATGCACAAATAGCGCAGTCGCTCCAGCAGCGGCACATCGTCTCGCACTGCCCAATCCAGCACGCGCTCGTTGAAAGCCAATATGCTGTGATCGCGATCCAGCAGGGCGGGGCCCAGTAAGGGCGCCTGCAATTTTGGACTGCGAAGAAATGACAACATAGATTCAGCCTTCACTATGACACAACAGTGACGGATTGTTTACGTATTTGATGACAATTTTGTGACAACTCCGTGAGCACCCGATCCGCAATCGAGCGCGGTCCCGTTTCGGGCGGGTACCAAGTGCCGCACAAACAGTTGTGATGCGTAGGCCCAGCTAAAGCTCTGCGCTCGTGCTCTGGCTTCGTGGCGGGGAATGGACAGAGCCTGGTACCAAGCACTGTCAAGATCCTGATTCAGAGCGCCCCCAAGCGCATTGACACCCACCACTTCCAGAGGGCCTTCTACCGGATACGCCGCAACGGGCGTTCCGCTGGCCATGGCCTCCAGCATCACCAAACCAAAGGTCTCGGACTTGCTGGGCATGACAAACACATCTGCGGCCCCGTAGACCCGTGCCAACACGTCGCGCGGCAGGACACCCAACCAGCGAACATGCGGGAAGCGCTCACGCAAGTCGGCCTCCAGGGGTCCGACGCCGCAAACGACCTTGGTACCCGGCACGTCCATGCGCAAGAATGCCTCGATATTCTTTTCGTAGGACACCCTGCCCACAAAGAGTGAAACCGGCCGGGCCAAGCCACCCAGCGGCGCATAGACCTGAGGCACCTCCTGGTAATTGAAGAGCCGCATATCCACACCGTGCGTCCAGCCGCGAAGATTGCGAAACCCACGGGACTCCAGCATCCGCAACACACTGGGGGTTGGCACCAACACGCCCGAAGACGGCTTGTGAAAGTGCCGAAACAGCCCGTACCCCAACCATAGAGGTATGTGAAGCGCCGCCTTCAGGATTTCTGGAAACCGGGTGTGAAAGGCAGTGGTGAATGACAGGCCGCGCCGCAGGCAATATCGTCTGGCGGCCCAGCCCAGTGGACCTTCGGTGGCAAGGTGGATGGCGTCGGCGTTCACAGCATCGAGTCGACGGGCCAACGCTTTGGCGGGCCGCACTGCCAGGTCAATACCGGCATAGCCAGGGCAAGGCCGGGTTCCAAACAAACCGGGGTGGATGACCTCCACCTGGTGGCCCAGACTCTCCATCTCACGCACCAATTCCACCAAGGTGGTGACGACGCCATTGACCTGAGGCTGCCACGCGTCAGTAATCAGCGCAAGCTTCATGCCGCTACCTCCTGCTGGGCATGGACGAGCGTGCTGCTGGTCTGCTCTTCATTCCAATAGACCAACTCCAGACGACCATCCAGGTGCTCCACCAAAGCGCTGCGGCTTTCGACCCAGTCACCATCGTTGCAATACAGGGTGCCATTGATGTCGCGCATTTCGGCACGGTGGATGTGACCACACACCACACCATCATGGCCAAGCGAGCGTGCTGCCTGGGCAACCGCAACCTCAAAGTCCGTGACATAGTTGAGTGCGGTCTTGACTTTCTGTTTGAGATACGCCGACAGTGACCAATACGGCAGCCCCAAGCGCGCCCGCAAACCGTTGAGGTAACGATTGAGCTTGAGCGTGAACTCATAGAGGTTGTCGCCCAGGAACGCCAGCCACTTGGCACACTGGATCACTCCATCAAAGTAGTCACCGTGGGTGATCCACAGCTTGCGGCCATCGGCGGTTGTGTGGACCGCATCTTCGCGCACCTCGATACCACCAAATTCGTGGCCCAGGAAGCCGCGCGCAAACTCGTCATGATTTCCCGGAATGAATACAACTTTGCAGCCCTTACGGGCCCGGCGCAGCAGCTTTTGCACCACGTCGTTGTGCGATTGCGGCCAGAACCAGCGCCGGCGCAATTGCCACCCGTCGACAATGTCGCCCACCAGGTACAGGTAGTCGCTTCGGTTCGCCTTGAGAAAGCCCAATAGCGCCTGCGCCTGGCAACCGGCCGTTCCCAGGTGAACGTCGGACACGAAAATGGCGCGGTAGCGGTGCGCCGGATGGTGATCATCGTCATCCGTGGATGCGCTATCCAGCATGCCCCGCATCAACGGAGCAAAGGCGTCGGGACCGGCCCGCATCAAGCCCCCAGGAAATGTTTGCGATAACGCTGGGGCAGATCGGCAATGCGCATCAGCATCGGCAAATCGGCGGAGTTGAAATCCGGGTCCCACGCTGGTGGCCCCAACACTTTTGCGCCACACCGCAGGTAGCCCTTGATCAGCGCAGGGGGTTCCACATCCAACGAGGCATCCAGCTGCTCAATGGGCAGCGGCAGTCGCGGGCGGACCTGGTATTCGATCGGGGCCAGATGGGTGGCTTGTACCTGGCGCCAGATGCTGGCCGCTACATCACCGCAAACCACGCCGTTGTGCAGCATGGGGACACTTGCGCAACCAATCATGGTGTCCAGCTGGTTGCGCACCATGAACGCCCCCAGCGCAGCCCACAGCGCCATGATGACACCGCCATGGCGGTAGTCCTTGTGCACACAACTGCGGCCCAATTCGACCATACGGTCTCGCAGACTGCGTAAGCGGGTGAGGTCGAACTCGGTATCACTGTATGTGCTGCCGATTCGCTGCGCCTGCACAGGCGTCAATACACGGTACGTCCCGATGACTTGCCCAGTGTCTTCATCACATACCAGCAGGTGTTCGCAAAAGTTGTCGAACAGATCAATGTCATGCCCCGCCAACGTGGTGCTCAATCGGGCTCCCATCTCATTGGCGAACACGTCGTAGCGCAGCCGCTGTGCGGCACGTACTTCATCCAGGTGTGTAGCCCATGAGACCTTGATGCCAAACCGTTCTTTGGGTGCCATCGGTATTCCAGCCGAACGTTCGGCTTCCGAATATCCCTGAGGTGTGACAGCGTGCATCTGTTCCTTCATGATCATCCTCCGTGTTGAATTGCCATGGACAAATCTCCGCGCCGCTCGGAAAGCGCGTCCAGCCACGGACGGGTACCTGCCTTGAAACGCAAGCCACCGGGACTGTTTGCCAGCGCAAGGGCTGTGCAGCGCAAGATGCGCAGACACTGTTGCTCAAATTCATGTGCCGGGCCACAGGCAGACATCCCAATGGACTTGCCCAATTCAACCGCAGCGCTCAAACGTGTTCCCATCTCGTTCTCCATCGTGCTTGTTATGGCGAGATTCTGAAATGCGCAGATGACGCGTTCGCGTCATTTCAATGGCAGTTTTGTGTCATGCGCTCCCCCCTATTCAATTGCGATCTTTTGGCTGCGCCTCTTGCAAAATACAGGGTTAACCCTTATCTTGTACATTGACTCGTTTCATTAAGGAATTGCCATGCGCAAACCCCTGACAGCTTCTACCAATAGACCTGAGGCGCATTCGTTCGAGTGCGAAGCGAAGGTCTGCCCTGAAATGAACCAATGTGTATTTGCCGCAACGGGCGTTACCATGGACGTCTTGGGCCTGCCTTTTGACATCGCACGAGCCCAGTACGCACGTGCGGTGCAGCTTGGCTTGATTGAGCGTTCCATGCTCGCATCCCGAGATTTTTCACGCGTTCTGGGGTCGTTGGAGAAGTTAACGCTCGGGCCTTGGGCACGGCACGTATAGCGAAACAAACCCAAAATAGGTTTGTTTAAGCAGATTTGAACAAATTCCTTGCAAAAAAGGCCGCTAGCCCTCTGAATATAAGACTCATTAGCTATCAATAGTATAGCTAGCTAGCTGCCTGGCCCCACAGTAGCTACAGTCAGGTCCGCCAGCGCGCCGTTCGCAGCCGCGAACGCTGAAGTGCCAACAGTTCTACTACACCCCATACAACGCTTCGCAATAGGTAGAGACGCGTCATGGCATCAGCCCTCGGACTGCACACGGCACGCAACGCTGGCGGTACCCGGCAACGCCCGCACACGGGCGGTGGACAGACCAAGTCTGACCCAGCCGTCGTCAAACAGCGCATCCAGTTTCTTCTGTAAACCCAGGAATTTCCAGATCATGGCCCACTCCAATCGATTCGATGAATGAGTGGAAAGGTTATCGCGCCAGTGTGACGGTTTCGAGTCAATCACATTGACACTTTTGTTGCCATCGGGTGAAAAATCGGATCTTGCAGGCTATGCTCTCCACAGCGCTATGCCGCCAACCTCAACCGAGACAGACCCCATCGTGCAATCCAATTACTTACCGGAACTCCAGTCGTTGGAGAGAACTCTGGAACTCGGAGCGCGGCATCTCCAGACCAAAGTGCTGCATCAGGTATCAATGCCCTCGGGTTCGGCACTTCCCATCTATTCCATTGCCCTAGGCAACCCCAGCCCGGATGTGCCCGCCATCGGATTCTTTGGTGGTGTCCACGGACTTGAGCGCATTGGTGCCGAAGTGGTGATTGCCTTCTTGCACAACCTGGTCATGCGCCTGCAGTGGGACACTACCTTGCACCGGCAACTGGAATCGGTTCGGCTCCTGTTCATGCCCATCGTCAACCCTGGTGGCATGCTGATGGGCACACGTGCCAACCTCAGGGGCGTGGACTTGATGCGCAACGCGCCAGTGGAGGCCGTCGACAAAGTACCCCTTCTGGTGGGTGGCCAACGTATCAGCTCTGGGCTTCCCTGGTACCGCGGCAAACTGGGCGATGCCATGGAAATCGAGAGTGAATTGCTGTGTGCCGAGGTTCGTACAGAACTACTGAGCCGCACCTTCAGCATGGCGCTGGATTGCCACTCGGGTTTCGGTGCCAGTGACCGCATCTGGTTTCCCTATGCCCACACCCGCAAGCCCATCGCCCACCTGGCCGAAATGCAGGCGCTCAAGGATGTGTTTCTGCAGACCTACAACCACCACGCGTATGTGTTTGAACCGCAGAGCCTGCAGTATCTGACCCATGGGGACCTTTGGGACCATTTGTATCTGGAATCTTGCAAGAACGAGGGTCGCGTCTTTCTGCCCTTGACGCTGGAAATGGGTTCTTGGCTGTGGATCCGCAAGAACCCGCGACAGATGTTTTCACTCAAGGGGATCTTCAACCCGCTGATTGAGCACCGCCAGCATCGGGTGCTGCGCCGGCATTTGTCTTTGCTGGATTTTTTATCCCGGGCTGCCTGCAGCCATAGCCGGTGGACGCCTTCGCCTGATGCACGGGCCACGGTGCATGCCGAGGCACTCCAGCAGTGGTACAGCTAAGCAACGACGATCGACACCCTAATCCAACAACTTTTGCATGAACTGCGCCTGGCCCATTGCCGGATCCAGTTCATAGTTCGCAAAACCCAGACGCCGGTAGAGACGATCCGCACCCACATTGCCTTGCAAGACCTCCAGCGTGAGCTTGCAGGCGCCGCGCGCGATGGCAATGGACTCCGCCACGGCCAGCATCTTTTCGGCGACGCGCTGTCCGCGGTAACTGGCGACCACGGCCACGTCATGCACATTGACCAGAGGACGGCAGGCGAATGTTGAGAAGCCCTCAATGCAATTCACCAGGCCGACGGGATTCTCCCCGTCGAACGCGAGCACACTGTAAGCCTGTGGGCGCGCGGCCAAGGACGCCACCAGATTTGCTTTGGCAAAGTCGCTCAGGGGATGGGCTCCACCCATGGGGTCCCGCGCGTAGGCGTCCAGCACATGAACCAGCGCGGCCGCATGCGAAGGATTAGCGTAGTCCGCAGGGCACACATGAAGGGCCGAGAAAAAGAGTGACGCTCCAGGAGTTGCGGTCGTGGTTGTCATGCGTAAACGTCCTCAAACCGCCAGCGTATCGGCAATGCGCTGTGCGCAGGACTGGGCCTGGGCGGCGTCTCGCGCTTCAACCATCACGCGTACCAAGGGTTCGGTGCCACTGGCGCGGATCAGCACCCGGCCCGCATCGCCCAACTCAATTTCGACGGCGCGGGTTGCAGCGGTAAGGTGCTGATTGGTTTTCCAGTCCTGCCCGGGACTCAAACGAACATTGATCAGGACTTGCGGGAACAATGTGACGTCGGCGAGCAATTCGGCCAGGGTTTGGCCACTTCGCATGCATGCCTGTAGCACCTGCAAGGCCGAGACGATGCCGTCGCCCGTGGTGTGTTTGTCCAAGGCCAACAAATGGCCAGAACCTTCTCCGCCCAAAAGCCAGCCGCGTTTCTCCAACTCTTCCAGCACGTAACGATCGCCCACCTTGGCACGGACCAGTTCCACCGCCTTGGATCTCAAGGCGATCTCGACTGCCATGTTGGTCATGAGTGTTCCCACCACGCCAGGCACCGTTTCACCCATTCGCTTGCTCTCGAACGCACCGCCGCGCGACAGCCGCTCCTTCACCATCAAGTACAAAATCTCGTCGCCATTGAACAGGCGCCCGTCGGCATCAACCAGTTGCAGACGATCGGCATCACCATCGAGCGCCACTCCATAGTGCGCACCATGGGCCTTGACGGCCGCAACCAAGGCCTGTGGATGGGTGGCACCGACTTCATGGTTGATGTTCAGTCCGTCTGGCGCACATCCTATTGGGATCACCTCAGCGCCTAGCTCATGAAATACCTTCGGCGCGACCAAATAGGCTGCACCGTGTGCGCCATCCACCACGATCTTCACGCCCTTGAGCGTCAAGTCATTGGAGAACGTACTCTTGCAAAACTCGATGTAGCGCCCGGAAGCGTCTTCCAGGCGACGTGATCGACCCAGATCGGCGGACGCGGACCATACCGGCGGCTGCTCCAGCGCCTCTTCCACCGCCAACTCCCACTCGTCTGAGAGCTTGGTCCCCTTGGCACTGAAGAATTTGATGCCGTTGTCTGCGAACGGGTTGTGGCTGGCGCTGATGACCACGCCCAGCGATGCGCGCTGCGCACGGGTCAGGTAGGCCACGCCCGGTGTGGGCAATGGCCCTAGCAGCACCACGTCCACCCCGGCCGAATTGAAGCCACTCTCCAGAGCACTTTCCAGCATATAGCCAGAAATGCGGGTGTCTTTGCCGATGAGCACCGTAGGCCTCGCTTCGGTGCGCCGCAACACGCGGCCAACCGCATGCGCCAGACGCATGACGAAATCAGGGGTAATGGGGGCCTGGCCCACCGTGCCGCGGATGCCATCGGTACCAAAGTATTTTCTTGTCATGTTGTTTTACCTCTCCTGAAAAATCATTTGAAAACTAGCTGTTTTGCTTCATGGCACCAAGCACTTTCAGCGCCTGTACCGTCTCCTTCACATCGTGCACCCGCACGACATGGGCACCGTTTTGTACCGCCAACAAAGCAGCCGTCACACTGGGCACCAGCCGATCCCGTATGTCCAGCGTGGCCACGGTTGCCAGAGAACGCTGCGTCACTGCCGCGAGCGACGACTTGCGCGACCAACCTGCCAGCACCGCGTAACCCAAAGGCACCAATGCAGCCTGTTGCCGAAGCAGAGTGAAATTCTGCTCTACCGTCTTGCCAAACCCAATACCCGGATCAATGCAAATTCGCTCCTTATCCACTCCCAGCCGTCGCAGATCCTGGGCCATTCTCTCCAAAAACAATAGCACCTTTGGCATCACATCGCCATCCATCGGTGCAACTTGCATGGTTTGCGGGTCACGGTGCATATGCATCAGGCACACGCCGCACCGGGGGTGGGTGGCCACAATGTCACGACCCGATATGCTGCTCTCCCCATCCGTCCAGCGCAATGCCCAGACGTCGTTGATGATGTCGGCACCCAAATCCAGCACGGCCTCCATGACCTGGGGTTTGTAGGTATCCACCGACACCGGAACGCCCAATGTGACGGCGTGGCGAACGATGGGTAGCACACGAGCCAGCTCTTCGTCTACCGCGAGCTCGAGGGCGCCGGGTCGGGTCGACTCACCGCCGATATCGAGAATATCAGCGCCATCCCTGAGCAGTTTGTCGCAATGCGCCAACGCCGCATCCCGGCTGGCATGCAAACCCCCATCGGAAAACGAATCGGGTGTGACGTTGACAATGCCCATCACCTTGGGCATCTGCAAATCAATGCGGAAACGGCTGGTTTGCAAAAACATCAAGTACTCCCGTGTGATCAGCAATGAGAAAACGGGGCTCAAGGCCCCGTCTAACTGTTTTCCAACGGTTCTTTGTCAGGCGACGGTGGGTGTGGGGTCAGCCGCTACAGCAGACGCGCCACCACTGCCGCCGCCACTGCCGGAACTGGGCGCACGAGGTGTCCAGTCTTTGGGTGGGCGTGGCTCCTTGCCACCCATGATGTCGTCGAGCTGGTCGCTGTCGATGGTTTCCCATTCCAGCAAGGCCTTGGCCATGGCGTGCATCTTGTCTTTGTTTTCCTCGATCAGCTTGCGCGCCTGGGCATATTGCTGATCAATGATGCGGCGCACCTCGCCGTCCACCTTTTGCATGGTCTGCTCGCTCATATTGGTGGTCTTGGTGACCGAGCGGCCCAGAAACACTTCGCCTTCATTCTCGGCATAGACCATGGGGCCTAGCGCATCGGTCATGCCGTAGCGGGTGACCATGTCACGGGCAAGGTGCGTCGCCCGCTCAAAATCGTTGCTGGCGCCAGTGGTCATCTGGTTCATGAATACTTCTTCGGCAATACGACCGCCAAACAGCATGCTGATCTGGCTGAGCATGTATTCGCTGTCGTAGCTGTAGCGGTCTTGCGCGGGCAGGCTCATAGTCACACCCAGGGCGCGGCCACGGGGAATGATGGTGACCTTGTGCACGGGATCGCACTTTGGCAGCATCTTGCCGATCAATGCGTGGCCGGACTCGTGGTAGGCCGTGTTGCGGCGCTCTTCCTCGGGCATAACCATGCTCTTGCGCTCGGGGCCCATGAGGATCTTGTCCTTGGCCTTCTCAAAGTCCTGCATCTCGACCACACGGGCATTGCGGCGGGCAGCCATTAGCGCGGCCTCGTTGCACAAATTGGCCAGATCGGCACCGGACATGCCGGGCGTACCGCGAGCAATCACGCCGGGGCTCACATCCTGGCCAAGGGGCACCTTGCGCATGTGCACATTCAGGATCTGTTCGCGACCACGGATATCGGGCAGCGTCACATAGACTTGGCGGTCGAAACGGCCGGGGCGCAAGAGCGCGGCGTCCAGAATGTCGGGGCGATTGGTGGCAGCCACCACGATCACACCCACATTGGTCTCAAAACCGTCCATCTCGACCAGCATCTGGTTGAGGGTCTGCTCACGCTCGTCGTTACCACCGCCCAAACCGGCACCACGCTGGCGACCGACGGCGTCAATTTCGTCGATGAAGATGATGCAGGGCGCATTTTTCTTGGCGTTGTCGAACATGTCGCGCACACGGGACGCGCCCACGCCAACAAACATCTCGACAAAGTCGGAGCCGGAGATGCTGAAAAACGGTACTTTGGCTTCACCGGCAATGGACTTTGCCAACAAGGTTTTACCGGTTCCAGGCGGGCCGACCAGCAGCAGGCCACGGGGAATCCGCCCGCCCAGCTTCTGGAATTTGCTGGGATCTTTCAGGAAGTCGACAACCTCTTTGACTTCTTCCTTGGCTTCATCGCAACCTGCCACGTCGGCAAAGGTCACGGTATTGGTGTTCTCGTCCAGCAGGCGCGCCTTGCTCTTGCCAAAGCTGAACGCGCCGCCCTTGCCGCCGCCCTGCATCTGGCGCATGAAGTAAATCCAGACACCGACCAGCAGCAGCATAGGGCCCCAGCTAACCAACAGGGTCATCAGGAGCGAGCCTTCTTCGCGGGGTTTGACGTCGAACTTGACGCCATTGCTGATCAAGTCCCCCACCAGGCCGCGGTCAAGGTAGGTCGCGGTGGTCCGCACTTTCCGGTCATCCGTGGTGACCGCCAAAATTTCGGTCCCGCCCTGGCCTTCCTGGATAAGGGCACTCTTGATGTGCTTGTTGCGCACTTCCTCAAGGAAGTCGGAATAGCCTACCAAGGTCGCACCGGCCGTGCCGCGTGTGTCAAATTGCTTGAACACCGTGAAGAGCACGAGCCCGATCACCAACCACACTGCAATTTTCGAAAACCACTGATTATTCAAGCGAAGCTCCAATAGGGGCACAAGTAGAAATACCATGCATATCTAAGTCGCATTTTAGGCGTTTCAAGGTGTGTGGCGCGGGTTTTTGCGGTTTTCTGCCACATATACCGCAAGGTTATGTAACTCGCATGACGCCGGTCAACACCACGGTACCGGCCCCCGCGCTCCACCGCTGCACGGGTCGCTGCCCCCCGAGGGGGTGCGTTTCCCCTTGGGGCGGCCCGGCGGGAAAACTAGCGTTCCCCGGGCTGTCGCTTGAGCCCCAATCCAACCAAAAACGTCTCGGAAGAGCGGTCCCGGGAAGCCTTGGGCTTGAACGGTTTGACGATGTCAAAGGCGGCCTTGAAACGCAACACCACGTCGTTGTAACTGCCACCGTGGAACACCTTGGCCACCAGCGCCCCTTGGGGTTTCATGTGGTTTTGGGCGAATTCGATCGCCAGTTCGACCAGATGCTCAATCCGCGCCGCGTCGGCCGACGAGATGCCGGACAGGTTGGGCGCCATGTCGGACACCACCACATCCGCCTGACGCCCCTGCAACGTCTGCTCCAGTTGTGCGAGCACCTCGGCCTCCCGAAAATCCCCCTGGATAAATGTCACCCCCTCGATTGGCTCCATGGGCAGCAGATCCAAGCCAATGATCGTTCCATTGAGCTCGCCCACTGCGGCACCCGTGGGAGACATGCGCCTACGGGCGTACTGGCTCCATGCGCCAGGTGTGCAGCCTAGGTCCACCACCAGGTAGCCAGGCTTGATCAATCCGAATGTCTCGTCTATTTCCTTGAGTTTGTAGGCTGCGCGCGCGCGGTAGCCTTCCCTGCTCGCCAACTTGACGTAGGGGTCGTTAATATGGTCGTGCAACCAGGCCTTATTGACCTTTTTGTTGCCGGCTTTGGTTTTCATACGTGCTTTCTGAGGGGGCGGCTCTACCGCCCTGTTTCCGTTCAACCGATAATACAGGTATGCCCCTAATTCAACTGACCCCTGCCCAGCGCAAAGAACACCGTGCCGACGCGCACCACCTGGACCCTGTGGTCATGATCGGTAACGACGGCCTGACTGCCAACGTCAAAAAAGAGATCGACTCGGCCTTAAATGCCCACGGTCTGATCAAGGTCCGCGTCTTTTCGGACGACCGCGTGGCCCGCGAAGCGATGTTCCAGCTTCTGGCTGAAGAACTCTCTGCGGCGCCCATTCAGCACATCGGCAAACTGCTGGTGTTGTGGCGTCCCAAGGTCGACAAAGAAAAGACCGTCACCGAAGACCGCATGGCCGGACCACGCGAAGTCAAGGTGCTGAAATACAGCAAACGGGCTGGTCAGCGCCCTGAGGTCAAAACGCTCCGCGTATTGGGCAATCAACGTCTGACCGCCGGCGGAAATGTAAAGCGGGCCAAACCCAAGCCACAGGTCAGCGTAAAGAAACGTAGCCAAACCTGACATCCGAGCCTCCGCAATCTGGGGCTTTTTTTGGTTCGCGATTCAGAAATGCTCGCAGGGCGCAGTTGGCGCAGGGAGGGCTATAGAACGCCGCGATGCACACTCAGCTTGCCAAACACCACGCCGGCGCAAACCCACTGCACCACGTACATTCCGGTTCCAATCCTATGCCACAGCGCCAGGTTGTCGCGGGCGATGATGTGTGGCGCCACCCCGAACTCCACCAGCAGCGCCAGCAATACCCCAAACACTACAAAAAGTGTAGCGCTCTGTGCAATATCCACGTGGGCTATCGGCCTGTTTGATCGAAACAACATCAGCAGGACCATGCCACTGATGACCGAGATGGCCGTCTGAACCGTGAACAACCTGGCCGCCATGGCTCCGGCCATTGCGGGAGTTGGCAAGTGGGCGAACAGCATCGGAACGACGAAAAAACCCAAGGTCGTCAGGCTACCCCACCATACGGCGGCAATCCACAGGGGCACACTGCGCATGTTACGGATGCCGGTCAGATGTATTGCACGGCAACGATTTCATAGGCCTTGATGCCACCCGGCGCCTGCACCTCGGCAGTATCGCCCTCGGCCTTGCCAATCAGGGCGCGGGCAATGGGAGAACCAATATTGATCCGGCCAAATTTCAGATCCGCTTCGTCTTCGCCCACGATCTGGTAGGTCACTCGCTCGCCACTCTCTTCTTCTTCCAGCTCGACCGTCGCGCCAAACACCACCTTGCCCCCGGCGTTCAATTCGGACGGATCAATAATCTGCGCGGCCGACAACTTACCTTCGACTTCCTGGATACGGCCCTCGATAAACCCCTGGCGATCTTTGGCAGACTCGTATTCGGCGTTTTCGCTCAAGTCGCCCTGCGCACGTGCCTCGGAAATCGCGTTGATTACCCAAGGCCGTTCAACTGTCTTGAGTTTGTGCAATTCGGCCTTGAGGATTTCAGCGCCGCGTTTGGTAATAGGAAGGGTTGCCATAGATAAAACAGTGGGTCGGTGTGAACAATGGCCGAAACCGGCCGCCAAAATAACAAGGACAGCGCTGCGTTTGCACGCTGCACTGTCCTTTACAACTAGGCAGGATTATGCCAATGTTCTAGTAGCCCCCACGCTTGCCACTTCGTGTGTTGTGCAGGCCCCCAAGGGGGCACGCTTTTGCCACTTAACCCTGCAGCTGCGCGTGCATTTCCTGCACCGAGATCACATCCAACTGGTCCAAATACTTCATTCCCTCCACAGCAGCCTCGGCGCCGGCGATTGTTGTATAGGTCGTAACCCGTGCCAAGAGTGCACTGGTGCGGATCTGGCGCGAATCGGCAATGGCGTTGCGCCGCTCTTCCACGGTGTTGATGACCATGGCCAGGGGCTCGTTCTTGATCATGTCCACAATGTGCGGGCGGCCCTCGGTGACCTTGTTGACGACGGAACAAGCCACGCCTGCGGCATTGATGCTGGCTGCCGTGCCCTTGGTGGCCACCAGCGTGAAGCCCATGTCAGCCAGCTTGCGCGCAACGATCACGACGCGGGGTTTGTCACTTTGCTTCACCGAGATAAAGGCCTTGCCTGAACGAGGCAACTTGGCGCCCGCGCCAAGTTGAGACTTCACAAAGGCTTCGCCAAAGGTCTTGCCCACGCCCATCACTTCGCCGGTGGACTTCATCTCGGGGCCGAGAATGGTATCCACACCCGGGAATTTAACGAAGGGGAACACGGCCTCTTTGACACTGAAATACGGAGGCGTCACCTCTTTGGAAATACCCTGCGAGGCCAGCGACTGGCCCACCATGCAACGCGCTGCCACCTTGGCCAGTTGGATGCCGGTGGCCTTGGACACAAAGGGCACGGTGCGCGACGCGCGGGGGTTCACCTCCAACACAAAGATCACATCCTGACCTTCCCTGTTCTGGATCGCAAACTGCACGTTCATCAGGCCCACCACGTTCAGCGCGGCGGCCATGGCGGAGGTCTGGCGTTTGATCTCAGCGACCGTGGCTGCGCTCAGGCTGTACGGAGGTAAGGAACAGGCGGAGTCGCCGCTGTGCACGCCGGCTTGCTCGATGTGCTCCATAACGCCTCCGATAAAGGTCACGCCCGTGGAGTCACGGATGCAATCCACATCGCATTCAATTGCATCGTTCAGGAAACGGTCCAGCAGCACCGGCGAATCGTGGCTGACCTTGACCGCCTCGCGCATATAGCGCTCCAGATCGCGCTGCTCGTGGACGATTTCCATGGCCCGGCCGCCCAGCACGTAGCTGGGGCGCACGACCAATGGATAACCCAAAGCTGCCGCCTTTTCCAGGGCCTCGGGCTCGGTACGGGCCGTGGCATTGGGTGGCTGGCGCAGCTTCAACTCGTGCAGCAGCTTCTGGAAACGCTCGCGGTCTTCGGCGGCGTCGATCATGTCGGGGCTGGTACCAATAATGGGCACGCCATTGGCTTCGAGGTCCAGTGCCAGCTTCAACGGCGTCTGACCGCCGTATTGCACGATGACACCGACCGGCTTTTCCTTGTCTACGATTTCCAGCACGTCTTCCAGCGTCAGCGGCTCGAAGTACAGGCGGTCCGATGTGTCGTAATCGGTGGACACGGTCTCGGGGTTGCAGTTGACCATGATGGTCTCGTAACCGTCTTCACGCATCGCCAGCGCGGCATGCACGCAGCAGTAGTCAAACTCAATACCCTGACCGATGCGGTTGGGGCCACCACCCAGCACCATGATCTTTTTGTTGGTCGTGGGTGCTGCCTCGCACTCGGCGCCTTCGGACTCGTAAGTCGAGTACATATAGGCGGTGTTGGTACCAAACTCGGCGGCGCATGTGTCTACACGCTTGTAAACCGGCCGCACACCCAGGGCGTGGCGTTTTTCGCGCACCGCTGTATCGGTGGTCTTGAACTGGCGCGCCAAGCGGCGGTCGGAGAAACCCTTTTGCTTGAGGCTGCGCAGCGTGGCGGAATCGATGCAGTCCAGCGCGGTGCCACCGTCAGGCACGGGCAACTGCTCAATCTCCAGTTCAATCTTGACGATCTGTTCGATCTGCACCAGGAACCAGCGATCGATCTTGGTCAGCGCAAATACCTCGTCTACGCTCAACCCTTGGGCGAAGGCATCGCCAACGTACCAAATGCGCTCGGGGCCGGGCTCGCCCAGCTCTTTCTCCAGCACTTCGCGGTCCTGGGTCTTCTCGTTCATGCCGTCCACGCCCACTTCCAGTCCGCGCAGGGCTTTCTGGAACGACTCCTGGAAGGTGCGTCCCATGGCCATCACCTCACCCACCGATTTCATCTGGGTGGTCAGGCGGCTGTCGGCCGTGGGAAATTTTTCGAACGCAAAACGCGGAATCTTGGTAACCACGTAGTCAATGCTGGGCTCGAACGATGCGGGCGTTGCGCCACCGGTGATGTCGTTGCGCAGTTCGTCCAGCGTAAAGCCAACGGCCAGCTTGGCAGCAATCTTTGCAATGGGGAAACCGGTCGCCTTTGACGCCAGAGCCGACGAACGGCTGACGCGTGGATTCATCTCGATCACGATCATGCGGCCGTCCACCGGGTTGATGGAGAACTGCACGTTCGATCCCCCCGTGTCCACACCGATCTCGCGCAACACAGCCAGGGACGCGTTGCGCAGAATCTGGTATTCCTTGTCGGTCAACGTCTGGGCTGGGGCCACGGTGATGGAGTCACCGGTGTGCACGCCCATGGGGTCCAAGTTTTCGATGGAGCAGACGATGATGCAGTTGTCCGCCTTGTCGCGCACCACTTCCATCTCGTACTCTTTCCAGCCCAACAGTGATTCTTCAATCAGCAGCTCGTTGGTTGGCGAAGCTTCCAGGCCGCGCTTGCAGATGACTTCAAACTCTTCGGGGTTGTAGGCGATGCCGCCACCCGTGCCGCCCAATGTGAAACTGGGGCGGATGACGGTGGGGAAACCCAGGGTCTTTTGCACGTCCCAAGCCTCGGCCATGCTATGCGCAATGCCGGAGCGGGCCGAGCCCAGACCGATCTTGGTCATGGCGTCCTTGAACTTCAGGCGGTCTTCGGCCTTGTCGATAGCCTCGGGTGTGGCACCTATCAACTCCACCGGTTTGCCAGTGGCCGCACCGGTGTACTTGGCCAGTACGCCGTTGTGCCACAGGTCCAGCGCGCAGTTGAGCGCGGTCTGGCCGCCCATGGTTGGCAAAATCGCGTCAGGACGTTCCTTGGCAATGATCTTCTCGACCGTCTGCCAGGTGATCGGCTCGATATAGGTCACATCCGCTGTGGCCGGGTCGGTCATGATGGTCGCGGGGTTGCTGTTGATCAGGATGACTTTGTAGCCCTCTTCGCGCAGCGCCTTGCAGGCCTGCACCCCCGAGTAGTCGAACTCGCAGGCCTGGCCGATGATGATGGGGCCGGCGCCGATGATGAGGATGCTTTGGATGTCGGTACGTTTTGGCATGTTGGAACTCGTAGCTTTTGGGGCTCTTTACTTTTCTTCAATTAATTCAGGCTCGCGGTGGCCAGCTTGGCCCCAAACCACACAAACATTCCGCCCACCGCGCTAGACAGGCTGCTAGTCAGGCGCTTGCGGGCACGAAAGACCTGCGCCAGTCGCGCACCCGCAAATATCAGGGCGGACAAATACAGGGCGCTAAAGGCCATGACGATCGCGCTCAGTATCAAAAACGGCACGGCAGGTGTCTCGTAAGTCGGGTCAATGAACTGCACAAAGAACGACAGCAAAAACAAGATCGCCTTGGGATTGAGCAGGCTGATGACCAGTGCCCGCTTGAACGGATGCGCCAGATTGGCCGGGGTCTCAGCAACTGCCTGCGCCTGGGACTCATCAGTGCTGCGCCACTTCTGGATGGCGGCCCAGACCAGGTTCACTCCCAACCAGGCTAGGTAAGCCGCACCGGCGTACTTCACCACCATGAACAGCGCCGGGTTGCTGCGCAGCAAACTGGCAGCCCCCAGAGCAGTCAGCATCAGCAAAATGGTGTCGCCCACAAATACGCCGCAAGCGCCTTGGTAACCAGCCTTGATACCGCGCGAAGTGGCCACCGACAACACGAACAACGAATTGGGTCCCGGCAGCAAGATGATGCCAAACGCGCCAATCACATAGGTCCACAAATCGGTGACGCCGTAGAAACTCATGCCCGCTGACCTTTCACGGTTTCCATCATGCCGATGAAGCGGTCGAACAAGTAGCCAATATCGTGCGGGCCGGGCGAGGCTTCGGGGTGGCCCTGGAAGCAAAACGCCGGCTTGTCGGTACGCTCCAAGCCCTGCAGCGTGTTGTCAAACAGGCTGATGTGGGTGGGCCGCAGGTTGGCCGGCAGTGATCGTTCGTCCACCGCAAAACCGTGGTTCTGGCTAGTGATGGACACGCGTCCGCTGTCCAGGTCCTTGACCGGATGGTTGGCGCCATGGTGGCCAAACTTCATCTTGAACGTCTTGGCTCCGGAAGCCAGCGCCATGATCTGGTGCCCCAGACAGATGCCAAAGGTTGGCGTGCCGGTTTCGATCAGCTCGGCGACAGCCTTGATGGCGTAGTCGCAGGGCTCGGGATCACCGGGGCCATTGCTGAGGAAGATGCCGTCGGGCTGGTACGCGAGCACCGCGGCCGCCGGCGTTTGTGCTGGCACCACGGTGACTTTGCAACCACGCTGGGCCAGCATACGCAAAATGTTCTTCTTGACACCAAAGTCGTAGGCAATCACATGGAAGCGTGGAGCCGTTTGCTGGCCGTAGCCCGTGCCCAACGTCCATTCGGCTTCGGTCCACTGCGTGATTTCGCGCGCGGAGACCACCTTGGCCAGATCCAAACCCGACATCGCAGGCGCACCCATTGCAGCCGCAATCGCCTTCTCCACCAAGGCAGTGGTGACGGATTCACCCGCCCCCAACGCCAGGATGCAGCCATTTTGCGCGCCCTGGGTGCGCAACTGGCGGGTCAGCTGGCGGGTATCCAAGTTGGCAATGGCCACCGTGCCGGCCTTGACCAGGTATTCGCTCAAGGTCGCGGTGCTGCGGAAATTGGAGGCCACCATAGGCAGATCACGAATGATCAAACCGGCGGCATGGACCTTATCAGACTCGACGTCCTCGGGGTTGGTTCCGTAGTTGCCGATGTGGGGGTAAGTGAGGGTGACGATCTGCTGGCAATAGCTGGGATCGGTCAGGATCTCCTGGTAGCCGGTCATGGACGTGTTGAACACGACCTCGCCGACGGTGGAGCCTGGCGCTCCAATGGAATTGCCAATATAGACCGTGCCGTCTGCGAGCGCCAAAATAGCGGGGGGGGTGTTTCCCTTGAGAGACAAAAGCACTGGGTTCTCCGACTGAGTTACGGGTACGCCCAAGCGTGCTCAAGAACAATTCTTGGCGGCTGTTGTTGGTTGGGAAAGGTGCTTGAACTGCGCTTGGGACGGCTGTTTTCTGGAAAGCCTCTCATTATAGCGGCTAGGACTGTGCATCTTGCTCAACTGCGGTAGCGCACGCAACACATCGCTGACACGGGAAGACTCCAATAGAGCGGGCACATCGACTACTCCCAGAAAATGCGTTAGCCTATGTACCTGTCTACCTATGTATTGGCATACTCAACATGAACATGTCTCAAAAATTGGCTGCGCTTGCTTTGGTGTTTTCCACTTTTGCGGCACATGCTGAAAACGGTGTCACTGACCGGGAAATTGTGATTGGCCAGTTTGCGGCCATCAGCGGACCTTCGGCACAACTCGGACTGCGCATGCAGCTGGGCATGCAGGCCTATATCAGTGCCGTCAACGCACAAGGTGGGGTGAACGGGCGGGCGATCAGGCTTGTAACCCGCGATGACGGGTACGAACCCGAGAAAGCCGCGGTAGCGGTCAAGGCACTGATTCAAGAGGACAAGGTGTTCGCACTGGCAGGTTCAGTCGGGACCCCAACCGGACTAGCCGCCTTGCCCATCCTGAGCGAGGAACAAGTACCATTGATTGGCATGTTCACCGGCGCACAGGCACTACGCGAGCCGTTCAACCGTAACGTGTTTCATGTGCGGGCGAGCTACTTTGATGAGACCGAACGCATCGTGCAACATCTCACAACATTGGGTATCAAAAAGATTGCGGTCTTTTACCAAAATGATGCCTATGGGAAAGCTGGCCTGGAAGGCGTTACACGTGCATTAAGCAAACGCCAGCTCAAACCTGTGTCAACCGCCACTGTGGAACGCAACACCGTGGACGTCGCGGCCGCTATGGAAACGCTTGTCAAATCGGAACCGGAAGCCATCGTGCAAATCGGCGCTTACAAGGCCTGTGCAGCGTTGATCAAGCAGGCCCGGGCCAAGGGCTATGGCGGACAGTTTTTCAACGTTAGTTTTGTCGGGTCCCGCGCATTGGCGGACGAACTGGGTGACGCCGGCCAAGGCGTAGTGATCTCGCAGGTCGTGCCGTTTCCATTTTCACAAGGCATTCCCATCGTTCGGGAATACCAGTTGCGCATGACCGAAGCAGGTCAGAAAGACTTCGACTTTTCCAGCTTGGAAGGCTACCTCACGGCGCGCGTGCTGGTCGAGGGCATTCGCCGTGCAGGAAAGAACCTGTCGCGTGACGCGCTGATTGCCGGGCTCGAATCCATGCACGACGTCAACCTGGGTGGCTTCACCATCACCTATGGCGCCAAAGACCACCAAGGCTCCAATTTCACCGACCTGACCATCATTGGCCGCGGTGGCAAATTCATCCACTAACGGCCGATAGCTGCTGGCGCCGCGCCGCCTGGCTGATGCCTGAGTAGCCCCAATCGGTGCCAGCCACTTCGCGCACGATGACATAGCTGGCCTCTTCCAGCGGCTGGCCATGGCCCAGTTGCCTCTGCAACTCGGCAAAGGCAGCAGCGATGAACGCTTCCTTTTGTTCCACAGTGTTGGTGCCGGACGTGACGCTGACTTCCAACAGAGCCGTCGCCCGCTCGACAGCACGCCCGGCTATGTACCAGCGGGCTGCTGGTAAATCGTCAATCACGACAGCCGTCACCGCTTCACGTTTACCCAGATGCAGCGCGGTCAGACGCGTCAACGCAAGAGCCAATGCACGGTATTGCGGAGGATTCAGCAATGGCGCTACTTTGAGATTGAGGGTCGGCATGGTCAGACTCCCGATGCAGTGCGGAACCGGCGCGCGACATGCGCCGTGCACTGCCTCAGTCCACCGACCAAGACACGGGTGAGCCCCTGGAATGCGGCAACACAGTAGAACGAAACATCGCTCCAGAAAATCTGTATGGCTTGGCTGCGCAAAACCTGGGCCTTGCTGCGCGCCAGCTCGTGGATCCGCGCGCGTTCGATACTGTCAAGTGGAATGGAGGGGTACATGGTTCTAATTCCTCAAAAAGTAGTGAGGACTGAACTTTATTGACTTATCCAACTAGCGGAAATAGCAACAAATCGTCTACGGTTTTGCACTATTTGCAAAACCAACCCACAATGATGGCTATGCAACTCCAACTCGATGACGTCGCCCTCTTCACCCGGATTGTCGAACTCGGCACACTTTCGGCCGCCGCACGGGAACGTGACGTGCCGGTCAGCCAGGTCACACGTGCCTTGGCGCGGCTGGAGACCGCCTGTGGCGTGCGCCTGCTACACCGCACCACGCATGGTTTGAGCCTGACCGACGAGGGCGATACCTTTTTGACGCATGGCAAGCGCCTGCTGGACACCACCGCAGAGCTCGACAGCGCACTGTCCGGCAAGATCAGCGGACCCAGCGGCTGGGTGCGGGTGAGTACCAGCCCGCTGATGGCCGAATGCATCGTGGCGCCCAGTCTGTGTGGCCTGTACCAGCGCTACCCCCAACTGCACCTGGACATCAGCGCCGACGACCGTATGGCCGATATGGCGCGCGATGGTTTTGATATTGCGATTCGCAGTGGCACACCCAATAGCGACACAGTGGTGGCACGCCAGATCGGGGTGCACGGGCGCACGCTGTGCGCGTCACCCGACTACCTGCAGAAATTCGGTACTCCGCACCATCCGCAGGACCTGGCCCACCACCGGCTGATTGCCAGCAGCGTCAGCCCGGCTCTGAACCGTTGGACGCTGAGCGATCCCAAAGGACCACCCGACCTGCCGGTCAAAGGCCACACCCGCACCGACAACACCTCATTGCTATTGAGCATGGTGCTAAACGGTGTAGGAATTGCACGTATCAACGATTTGTATGCCAGCCCACTGATCCGCCAGGGGCGCCTGGTGCCGGTCTTGCAGGAGCACTTCACCAGCCCGCCTATACCGATCTACGCGGTGATGCTGCAAGAACGTCACCGCCTGCCCAAGATCCGCGCCTGCATTGACCACTGGGCACAGTGGATTGCGAATATGACAAAAGGAGACTAGTCGCGCGTAACCAGACTGCTCGCGTGCAGACAAATGGCCGCCGCCGCCGCAACGTTGAGAGACTCCTCGCCACCGGGTTGCCCGATCCGGGCGAAAAGTTGCGCGCGATCCATCAACTCGGAACACACGCCCTGCCCTTCGTGGCCCATAACCCAGGCGCAGGGCTGCGGCAACCGCAGGTCTTGAATCCACGCTCCCCGGTGCGAACTGGTCACAACGATTGGCACCCGCAGCGTATCCATCATCGACAGCTCGACCCCTTCCAGCAGGTGCAGGCCGAAATGCGCACCCATGCCGGCGCGCAAGACTTTGGGCGACCACAATGCGGCGGTACCCTTGAGCGCGACCACCTGTCTGAAGCCAAAGGCCGCGGCGCTGCGCAGGATGGAGCCCACATTGCCGGCGTCTTGCACGCGGTCCAGAATCACGGTGGCAGCCAGAGGTTGCAGTTGCGAATCTCCCGGCAAATCCAGTACAAAGCCGACGCCAGCTGGTGATTCCAGTCCACTGAATTCGCGGAACAACTCCTCGGTGACCACTATGTTTTTGATAGCGGACTGTGCATATTCTGCGAGGGCTAGAGGCCAATAGTGTTCAGTGAAGACTGCTACAGCAGGCTTCAGACCGCGGTGCAGGGCCGCACTGCACAGATGGTCCCCCTCGATCCAGAAGCGTCCGGCCTTGCGGTAGGCCGTATTGTCTTGTGCGACTTTGCGCAACTCCTTGAGCAGCGGGTTCTCGCGCGAGGTGATGAATACTGGCGAGTTCATGCCAACACCCTGGCCACCGGACTGAAGGTCTTGCGATGCTGCGGGCACGCTCCGTGGGTTTGCAGTGCCTGCAGGTGCTCGGCCGTGCCGTAGCCCTTGTGGCCGGCAAAGCCGTATTGCGGATACTGCGCGTCCAGCTCGGCGCACCAGCGATCTCGGGTGACCTTGGCCAAAATCGAGGCGGCCGAAATGGCCGGCACCTTGCTATCGCCTTTGACAATGGCTTCTGCCAGAATGTCCAGCACCGGCAAACGGTTGCCATCGACAAGCACCAGTGCGGGTTTGAGCCGCAAGCCCTCCACCGCCCGGCGCATGGCCAGCAGCGTGGCCTGCAGGATGTTGATCTGGTCAATCTCTTCTACGCTGGCCTGGGCGATGGAACAGCACAGGGCCTTGGCGCGGATTTCGTCAAACAGCTGCTCCCGACGACGCGCGGTCAACACCTTGGAATCCGCCAAACCCAGGATCGGGTTACGCGCATCCAGAATCACGGCGGCGGCCACGACCGGCCCTGCCAGTGGGCCACGTCCGGCCTCGTCCACACCTGCAACCAAGCCGGGCGTATCCCAGGAAAGCGCCACTTGCTCAGCGCGCAAGAATTTTTTCGATCGCATCAGTCGCCAACGTGGAAGTGTCGCGCCGCAAACTGTGGTGCAGCGCGACGAATTGTTGTTGCAGAGTCGCCATTTTCGCAGGCTGGTGGTCCAGGTCATCCAGCCACTGCAGCACAGCGTCTGCCAAGGCCCGCGGGTTGGCCCGGTCCTGTAGCAGCTCGGGCACAATGAAGTCACGGCTCAGGATATTGGGCAGGCCGACCCAGGGCTGCAACTGCTTGCGCCGCATGATCTGCCACGACAGCCAGCCCATGCGGTAGGCGATCACCATGGGGCGTTTGTACAGCGCAGCTTCGAGCGTAGCGGTACCGCTGGCGATCAGCGTCACGTCACAGGCCGCCAGCACGGCATGCGACTGGCCATTGACGATCTGAACCTGATCCTGCATACCCGCCTGGGCAGCCGCGTGCTCAATCGCGCCGCGCAAGGCAGGAACCGCAGGGACTATCAATTTGATACCGGGATGTGCTTGCTTGACGAGGGCTGCAGCCTGAAAGAAGCCAAAGGCAAGGTGTTTGATCTCGGACACTCGGCTGCCGGGTAGCAGGGCCAGCACCCGGTCGTGGACATCCAGGCCCAGCGCCGCGCGGGCAACAGCCCTGTCCGCTACCAGCGGGATAACGTTGGCCAACGGGTGGCCCACGTAGGTGGCGCTGATGCCGCGGCTGGCCAGCAGCTCCGGCTCGAACGGAAAAATACACAGCACATGGTCCACGCTGGCGCGGATCTTCTCCACCCGCTCCGGCCGCCAGGCCCAGATCGAGGGGCAAACGAAATGCACGGTCTTGATGCCCGCACCGCGCAGATTGCGCTCCAGGTCCAGGTTGAAGTCCGGCGCATCAACGCCAATGAATACGTCCGGGCGCTGTTCCAGCAATCGGGCTTGTAGCTGTTTGCGGATGCCGACGATCTCGCTGTAGCGGCGCAGCACCTCCCAGCCAAAGCCATGCACCGAGAGCTTGTGGTGCGGCCACCAGGCGTCAAAGCCGTGGCGCGCCATCTGCGGGCCGCCGATGCCTGCAGACGTCAGCTGCGGCCAGCGCTGGTGCAACCCCTCCAGCAGAAGACCGGCCAGCAGATCACCGGATGCTTCGCCGGCGACCATGGCTACATGTGTGGCCCTCGCGCCTTGGAATGGCCCGGTGGCGCTCAATTCACTCATCGGCCTTAGCGGACGATGCCCCGTTGGGGGGAGGTCTGGTCCAGAAAGGACAGCATCATGGCCACGTCGACCGCGGTTTCCGGCTGGCTTGACGCCATTGCGGAGATACGGACTTTCGCTTGCTCCAGCGTGAGGTCATCGCGGTACAAGGTCTTGTGCATAGTCTTGACTCCGCTAATGCGCTCGGGCGTCCAGCCCCGGCGGCGCAGACCTTCGAAGTTCATAGAGCGTGCCGCAGCGGGTTGGCCCTGGCACATCACAAACGGCGGCACATCGGCAACCAGCATGGAGCACAAGGCAGTCATGCAATGCGCGCCCATCCGTACAAACTGGTGCACCACCGTAAAACCGCCCAGAATGGCCCAGTCTCCCACGTGCACATGACCGGCAAGTTGTGAGTTATTGGCAAAAATGGTGTTGTTGCCAACCTGGCAATCATGTGCCAGGTGCACGTAGGCCATGATCCAGTTGTCGTTGCCAAGCTGGGTGACACCTGAGTCACCAGGCGAGCCGATGTTGAAGGTGCAAAACTCACGGATGGTATTGCGATCGCCGATGCGCAGCTCACACGGTTCACCTGCATATTTCTTGTCCTGCGGAATGGCGCCCAGTGAATTGAACTGGAAGATGCGGTTGTCGCGGCCAATGGTCGTGTGGCCTTCGATGACGCAATGCGGACCTACTGCGGTACCGGCTGCAATGCGGACATTGGGTCCGATGACGGTATAGGGTCCGACGGTCACGGAGCTATCCAGCTCGGCAGCCGGATCAACAATAGCGCTGGGGTGAATGTGTGTCACGGCAAGCTACGCTATGCGTCAGGCAACGGTGCGCATTGTGCACATCAGTTCGGCTTCACAGACCACGTTGCCGTCCACACGGGTCACGCCCTTGAACTTGAAAATCCCGGATTTCACGCGTAGCAACTCCACATCCATGATCAATTGGTCACCGGGTTCAACCGGGCGCTTGAATCGAGCTGCATCAATGCCTGCAAAGTAGTACACCGTTTTGTCGTCCGGTCTTTGCCCAATCGTGTCAAAGGCCAAAAGGGCTGCTGCCTGCGCCATGGCTTCGAGCATCAACACCCCCGGCATCACCGGACGGTGCGGAAAATGTCCGTTGAAAAAAGGTTCGTTGATGGATACGTTTTTCAACGCTTGAATACATTTGCCTTTTTCCATCGATACAACGCGATCCACCATGAGGAACGGGTATCTGTGGGGCAATTGCTTGAGAATCTCGTGGATATCCATCATTTTTTTGTCTCTTGTTCTAAAGTCTTGATCCGGTTGCGCAAGCTGTGCAACTGCTTGAGCGAGGCCGCATTGCGCTCCCATGTGGCGTTGTCGTCGATGGGAAATATTCCAGTGTAGTGGCCAGGCTTCAATATCGACTTACTGACCAAGGTTCCGGCAGAGATATTGACATGGGGGCCAATCGTCAAATGACCCAGAATAATGGCACCACCACCCACCGTGCAATGTGCCCCAATTGTCGCACTGCCCGCCACCCCCACACAACCGGCCATGGCCGTATTGCGCCCCACCCGCACGTTGTGCCCAATCTGGATCAGGTTGTCGAGCTTGACGCCATCCTCGATAACGGTGTCCTGCAAGGCGCCCCGGTCAATACAGGTATTGGCCCCAATCTCTACATCATTGCCAATCTGTACAGCGCCGAGCTGTTCAATCTTTTCCCAAGCATCGCCACTCGGTGCAAATCCGAATCCGTCGGCTCCGATGACCACACCCGAATGAATGATGCACCGCTCGCCTACCACGCAATCTTCGCCCACAGTCACGCGTGACTTCAATATGGTGTCAGCACCGATACGGGCGCCGCGCTCCACCACACACAAAGGACCAATGGATGCCAAGGGATGCACCTCCGCCAGCGGATCCACCATGGCACTGGGGTGCACGGTTGCTGGCGTGTTCTGCTTCAGCCCACGCTTCCACAATTGAGTGAGTTTGGCAAAGTACAAATACGGTTGGTCCGTGATGATGCACGCACCTCGCAGGACCGCAGGCTCTTTCATCTGCGAAGCCACAATGACACAACCCGCTTTGGAAGCCAGCAATTGTTGCTGGTACCTGGGGTTGCTCAAGAAACCTATCTGCTGTGGCGTGGCCGACTCAAGTGGAGCCAAGCCCGTGATGACTGCAGTGGAATCGCCGTACAACTCACCCCCCAGCGCTGCCACAATGGAACCCAGTTCGAGCTGCATACCCCAGTCCTCTGGCGCCCGAAACTTACTTTGAACCAGCGTTAAGGATCTTGAGGACCTTGTCGGTGATGTCGTGCTTGGTGTTGACGTAGACCACTTCCTGCAAGACCATGTCGTACTTTTCAGCGTCGGCTACTTGCTTAACGGCCTTGGTGGCACGGTCTAGAACCTGTTGCAGTTCCTCGTTGCGGCGCCCATTCAGGTCTTCCTGAAACTCGCGCTGGCGGCGTTGCAAATCTCGACCCAGTTCTGCGCCTTCCTTTTGACGGGCACTGCGCTGACTCTCGCTGAGTGTGGGGGCGTCGCGCTCAAATTTTTCGCCAAACGACTTCAAAGCAGTCTGTTGATCAACCAGCTCTTTCTGTCGCTTGGAGAACTCCTGCTCCAACTTGGCCTGTGCGGCTTTGGCTGGATTGGACTGGGTCGTAATCATCTGCGTATTGATGTATCCAACTTTGAAGTCCTGCGCGGCAGCACCGACACCAAAGCCCAATAGCAGCACCGATAGCAAGCAACGTAGTTTTAAAGTGTTCATTAGAAGGAACTTCCGATCTGGAATTGCAGTGCCTGTATTTTATCGCCATCAAACTGCTTGATCGGTTTCGAGAAGGCAAGCCGCAACGGCCCCACAGGAGATATCCAGCTGATTCCGACCCCGTAGGAACTGCGCATATCACTCAATTGAAGTCCCTCGTCAGGCCCATAGATCCCACCAGCGTCTAGAAATGTGTAGACCCGCAAAGTTCGATCCTTGCCTCCTCCCGGCAGTGGTGACAGCAACTCTGCATTGAAATTGATCTTCTTGGTGCCGCCGGTCGCCGTCAGGCCTAACGCGCGTTGGCTAGCGGTTGTCAAACTACCCTGCTCGAAGCCACGTACGGAACCCAAACCGCCAGAGTAGAAATTCTTGAAAATGGGATATGTCGAATCTCCAGTCGAGGAACCAACCGATACCTCAGCATTCAAGGCGGCGGTGATCTTGTTAGTGACCGGTATGAACTGTTGGTATACCGCTGTTCCACGGGCATACTTCAGCTCGCCCGCAATGCTCCACTCACCTGAAGCCTTGATCACTTTACCAATGGTTGGTACCAGCGCACTGTCCCGGGTGTCACGGCCCCAGCCGACCGTAAGCGGAACGGCATTGCTGGTGAAGCCAAACTTGTTGGCAAAATCCTGGTAAACCACAGGCAAGAACGAGCCGGGAACGATGGTTGTCTGATCTATTCCAAGACCAAAGAACACCGTGTCATAGTCGGTAAAAGGCACACCAAAACGGATACTTCCACCGGTCGTCTCAATCGCATAGCTGTTGACATCCACGTAGGGCTTGGAGTTTCGTTGGTACACGTCCAGGGTTCGGGATACACCGTCTTCCGTAAAGTACGGATTGGTCGTATTGAAAACCAGTGTACGGTTCTGCTTGCTGGTGTTCAATTCAATACCCAGTGAATTGCCGGACCCAAATGCATTGTCCTGTTTGAAACCAAACGACACACCAAAACCGTCGGCACTTGAAATACCGGCACCCAAACTGATACTGCCAGTGGGTTTTTCAGCCACCGTAATGGTCAAATCCACCTGGTCTTGAGAACCGGGCACCTCTGATGTGTCCATGGTGACTTCCTTGAAGTAGCCCAGCCGGTCCACACGGTTGCGGGATTGCTTGATCTTCTCCCCGTCGTACCACGAAGCTTCAAACTGGCGAAACTCACGACGGATCACTTCGTCTCGGGTGCGGTCATTGCCTGCTACGTTGACGCGACGCACGTAAACACGCCGCGAAGGGTCCACCTGCAATGTAATCTCCACGCGATTGGTCGTCCTGTCGATCACCGTACGCGGTTCAACCCTGGAAAAGGCGTACCCAAAATTCCCAAAATAGTCTGTGAATGCTTTGCCCGTGACGGCCACTTGGTCCGCGTTATAGGGCTGACCAACCTGAATTCCAACCAGGGACTTGAACTCGCTTTCCTTTCCCAGGAAATTACCCGCTAGGTTGACCTTGGAAACCACGAATTGATCGCCCTCCACCACATTGATGGTGATGCCGATATCCTGTTTGTTCGGCGAAATGGCGACTTGCGTGGACTCGACCTTGAACTCCAGGTAGCCACGCGCCAAATAGTACGACCGCAAGGCCTCAAGATCGGCGTTCAGCTTGGCGCGTGCATAGCGATCGGATTTGGTGTACCAGCTCAGCCACCCTCCCGAGTCAAGATCAAACAGACCTCGCAACGTGGACTCGGAAAAAACCTTGTTGCCAACAATTCGAATATCGCTGATCTTGGCGGGCTCACCTTCTTGCACCGAAAAACTCAGGTTCACACGGTTTCTTTCAACTGGCGTCACCGTCGTAATCACTTCTGACGCGTACATACTGCGGTTGATGTACTGGCGTTTCAGCTCCTGCTCAGCCCTGTCCACCAGTGCCTTGTCAAACGGCCGGCCATCAGCCAAGCCAATCTGCAGCAATGCCTTTTTCAATACATCTTTGTCAAATTCCTTGGTGCCCAAAAAGTCGATCTCGGCGATGGTTGGGCGCTCTTCGACGATGACTACCAGTACGCCATCGTTGACGTCGATACGTACGTCCTTGAACAGCCCGAGACCGAACAGCGCCTTGATCGACGCCGCCGCTTTGTCATCACTATAGGTATCTCCCACCCGCACCGGCAGCGACGCGAAGATGGTTCCAGCCTCGGCCCGTTGAAGTCCTTCAACGCGAATGTCCTTGACAGTAAATGGCTCCACTGCCATCGCGACCTGCAAAACAAACAGGGATACAGACACGGCGGACGCGCGGCGCAAGAAATTTCGATTGAATTGCATTTTTATCAATTTAAGTATTCCGGAAATTTGAGGACGGCCCGGTTACCGCAGCAAACGCGTCACATCGTTCACAATAGCCACTGACATCATCATCAGCAAAACAACCAACCCAAATTTTTGCAGCCGTTCGGTCCACGACTGCGACACAGGCTTACCGGAAATCGCCTCCCAAAGATAATACATCAGGTGCCCTCCATCGAGGATAGGCAACGGCAGCAGGTTGAGAACCCCCAGACTGACACTCATCAGCGCAAGGAATACGAGAAACTGTGTCAGGCCCATCGCAGCAGACTTTCCCGCATAGTCGGCAATGGTGATGGGGCCGCTCAGGTTATCTAGCGACGCGATGCCCGTCACAATCTGCCCCAATACCCGCAAGGTCAAAGCAGAGGTTTCCCAGGTCCGCACTACGGCCCTTTCCATCCCTTCCCAAAGACCATAGCGCACCATCGCCATGGCGGGCGGTGCACCAATCATGGCACCGACCCGGCCGATTGATTCTTTGCCGTCATGCTCCAGCTTGGGAGACACGGTGACGGAAAGGCGAGTGCCAGAGCGATCCACCAGCCAGGCCTGCTTTCCTGGGGTGCCACTTTGGCCGGACGATCGAATCAAGGCGCGTAACTGCCCAGCGTCGACAATATCCGCCTGATCTACCCGCAACACCAGGTCATTCGTCTGTAGCTGCGCTTGGGCCGCCGCTCCATCGGGCAATACAGAACCCAGTCGCGCCGGGGAAAAAGGTGCCACGATGCCAATTTGCTGAAACAATTGGGCATCTGCGCTGCGTGCGTCAACACCCCTCAACTTCAAAAGGACGGATTGCGGGCGGGATTCACGCGACGTCGTAAAGACCAGCTGCACATTGTGCTGCTCTATGGCACCCCGCGCCAGCCACCAGCGCAAACCCTCAAAAGACTGAACCTCTTCAAGTGGTTCTCCCTCAAAGCCGGCCCGCTGAACGTGCTCGCCACCCGAGAAACCTGCTGCTGCGAGGACAGAGTCAGTTGCTGGCGTACCGACAATGGCTTGAGGCAGCTCCATGCCGGTCCAATGGACGCTGCTGTACAGGGCGACGGCCAGGATGAGGTTGGCAAGTGGGCCGGCAAGAACAATCGCAGCTTTGCCCCGCAGTGGCTGGGCGTCAAACGCCGCGGCGAGCTCATGCGGTTCGACTGGAACTTCGCGCGCATCCAGCATCTTTACATATCCTCCCAAGGGAATCATGCCCAACACAAATTCCGTTCCAGACCTCGTCGATGTCCAGCCCCACAGCCGCGGACCAAATCCCACCGAAAAGCGCAAGACCTTGACACCGTACAAACGCGCCACAAAAAAATGCCCAAGCTCGTGCACAGCGACCAGCACGGCAATGGCGACAACAAAGGCAACCAGCGTCAGCATGCAGAAACCCTGCCGCAATAATTAAGCATGCAAATGCGAAATCGCGACTTCTGCAGCCTGCCGAGACTGCAGATCCAACGCCAATAAATCGTCCAACGAACCCGGAGGTTGTGGCGCTATGGAATTCAAGGTTTGCGTATTGACGTGGTGAATCTGGTCATACCGGATTTTGCGTGCCAAGAATGCCGCGACGGCCACCTCGTTTGCGGCATTCAACACGGCCGTCGTCCCCGGGGGTGCCTTTAGAACGACCCAGGCCAGGTCAATACCGGGAAAGCGTTTCCTGTGGTCGTCAGTTGCCAGAGATTCAAAGGTCAATCCCGTCATCGTAGAGAAATCCAGCGCGGCTGCGCCAGAGCTGATGCGCTCTGGCCACGACAGGCCGTAGGCTATGGGGCCCCGCATGTCCGGTGTGCCCAATTGCGCTACAACGGAATGGTCCACATACTGGACCATAGAATGGATGACACTTTGCGGGTGAACAACCACCTGAATCTGCTCAGGTGCAACGCCAAACAGAAACTTGGCCTCGATGACCTCCAGGGCCTTGTTCATCATGGTTGCGGAATCCACCGAGATTTTGCGTCCCATGACCCAGTTGGGATGGGCGCAAGCCTCTTCAGGAGTCACGCCTCGCAATGTCATTGGATCCCGGGTTCGAAATGGACCACCGGATGCGGTGAGTATGATTTTGTCAATGCGCGTGCCCCAATCCTTCGGGTCCTGAGGAAGGGACTGAAAGACCGCGGAATGCTCACTGTCAATGGGCAACAAGGTGGCACCACCCGCTGCCACCGTATCCATGAACAGTTGCCCACCCACTACCAGGGCCTCTTTGTTGGCCAACAAAAGACGCTTGCCAGACTGCGCTGCCGCAAGGCACGGCGCAAGCCCCGCGGCGCCCACAATAGCCGCCATGACCGTGTCCGCCAGTTCGTGCCCAGCCACCATGGCAATAGCGCTACTGCCCCACAAAACCCGGGTGGACAGCCCGGCGCTACTACACGCCTGCTGAAGCTGCAACCCATGCGGTTCGCTGGCCATCACGGCAAAAACGGGCTTGTGCAGCGCGCACTGGGCCAGCATGGTCTTCACACTGGTGGCTGCGGTCAGGGCGAACACTTCAAAACGCTGCGGATGATGCGTTATGACATCAAGGGTATTGACGCCAATCGAGCCGGTCGACCCCAGGACGACTACGCGGGACTTCGCTGCATTCATAGCGTACCCAACATCATCGCCAGCGGAAGTATCGGAAGCAACGCATCCACCCGATCCAGCACACCGCCATGCCCAGGCAACAGACCACTGCTGTCCTTGACACCGGCGCTGCGCTTAAAGAGAGACTCAACCAAGTCGCCAACGATACTCATCGCGGAGAGAAACAAAACGGCCAGCACCATGAACGCCAGGTTCACGTTACCCAGGCGCGTATAGACGCTGGCAACACCCATAAACATAGAAACATCCAGGCTACGCCACACAAAGGCGCAGACTATGACGCCCATCATTCCGCCCAAGGCCCCCTCCCACGTTTTACCGGGACTAATAGATGGTGCCAACTTGCGGGAAAAGAATCTTCCGCCCAATGCCCTACCAAAAAAATAGGCAAATATGTCGGCAACCCACACCAGCACCAATACGGAAAAGAGAAAATTTACCCCAATCATCCGAGCCTGGGTCACCGCTACCCAGGCTGCCCAGAGAGCGCCCAGGCCGCCTGCCAGGCGCAAGGATCGGGGCACATTGGACCAGACCCCGACGCCACCATACAAAAGCCACGCGCCCAAAATGACCCACGCGCCGCCGACAATCACCCAGAGCGTGTGCAAAGGCATGGAGAGGAGCCCCGCATACCACGACAGAACGCACAACAGCGCACAGAAGCCGCCCACCATGAGCGAGACCAACGGACCACACTGGTTCAAGCGCGCCCACTCCCAGGCTGCCGCTGCAATTAGGACCAGCGCCACCACGGCGAAGACCTCTGAACGGTGGTAGAAAACTGCGGGCAGCAAAACCGCCAGCATCAAGAGTGCAGTGATAACGCGTTGCTTCAGCATGGGATGTCCTCTTTAGGCGCGCTAAGCAGCCGGGTCTGAAAGCTGGTCAGAGGTCTTGCCAAATCGACGCTCTCGTCTTCCATACTCCAGCAAAGCGACGTCCAATGCGGCCTCGTCAAAGTCGGGCCAGAGTAGTTCACTGAAATAAAGCTCAGAGTACGCCGCCTGCCACAACAGAAAGTTACTCAGACGCATCTCATTGCCGGTCCGAATCAACAAGTCCGGGTCCGCACAGTGGGCCAATGACAACGCTCCCGACAGCGATTGTTCGGTAATGGGCTCGCCAGTTGCAGCCAGACGCGCCGCCGCCGATGCAATGTCCCAACGCCCTCCATAATTGAAGCAGACATTGAGAGTCAGCTCTGTGTTGCTCGCGGTTGCCGCCTCGGCTTCTTCCAGCCCCCGTCTAACCCGCACAGACAGATTTTCACGCGCGCCCACAAACCGCAAGCGAACACCATCGCGTTGTAGCTTCGGGACTTCTCTGGACAAGGCCATTGCCAGAATATCCATCAAGCCCGAAACCTCTTCAGCTGGACGATTCCAGTTTTCAGAGGAGAACGCAAAGACTGTCAACGCCTCAATGCCGCGCTCCGGGCACGCTCTGACGATGCGCTTGAGGGTATCCACACCCTGCTTATGGCCTGCGATACGAGGCATAAAACGCCTGGAAGCCCATCTGCCATTTCCGTCCATGACAATGGCGATATGGCGTGGCACGGAAACCTGTTCTGCCATAAGGGGCCGCTCAATTCAGATATGGGGTTAATCAAACCGCCATGATGTCGTGTTCTTTGGAAGCAATCAGACGATCGACTTCCACAATGTGCCGATCAGTCAACTTCTGGATTTCCGCCTCTGATCGTTTTTGATCGTCTTCGGACGCCATTTTTTCCTTCACCAATTTCTTCACGGCTTCATTGGCGTCGCGCCGCAAATTGCGCACCGCGATCTTTGCATTTTCACCTTCTCCGCGAACGACCTTGGTCAACTCGCGCCGGCGCTCTTCTGTCATCACCGGCATGGGTACACGAATCAGATCCCCCATGCTCGATGGGTTGAGCCCCAGATCACTATCGCGAATGGCCTTTTCAATTTTGGCGCCCATGCCTTTTTCCCACGGCTGCACGCTGATGGTGCGGGCATCGAGCAGGGAAAGATTGGCAACCTGACTCAGGGGCAACATGGCCCCATAGTAGTCAACATGAACGGTATCCAGCAAGGCCGGATTGGCACGCCCCGTGCGAATTTTTGTCAAGTTATGCTTGAAAGCCTCGATGGACTGATCCATTTTGCCATCCAGCGTCCTTTTGATCTCTTCAATTGCCATCGTTCATTCTCCGCTCGTCAAACCCATAGAAAAAACAGTAAGGCACTCAGACGTGGACTAGCGTGCCTTCGTCTTCACCCATGACGACGCGTTTCAGCGCACCATGTTTGAAGATCGAAAACACCTTGATGGGAAGCTTCTGGTCCCGGCACAGTGCAAAAGCAGCGGCATCCATGATTCCAAGATTTTGTGACATCGCATCATTGAATGTAATCTTGGAATAACGGGTGGCTTGGGGATCTTTCTTGGGGTCCGCGGTATAGACGCCATCCACCTTGGTCGCCTTGAGGACGATTTCTGCCCCGATTTCCGCTCCGCGCAATGCTGCTGCAGTATCCGTTGTAAAGAACGGGTTGCCCGTACCCGCTGCAAAGATTACAACCTTGCCCTCTTCCAGATACTGCAAGGCCTTGGGGCGCACGTATGGCTCGACAACCTGCTCAATTCCAATGGCTGACATCACCCGGGCGATCAACCCAGCCTTGTTCATGGTATCGCCCAACGCCAGCGCATTCATCACCGTGGCCAGCATGCCCATGTAGTCCGCCGTGGCACGGTCCATTCCGACAGAGCCACCGGCCACCCCACGAAAAATGTTCCCTCCACCAATGACCACCGCAACCTCCACACCCAAACGGGTCACCTCAGCAATTTCATCGACCATCCGCACGATGGTGTCGCGATTTATGCCGAATTGGTCGTCACCCATCAAGGCCTCTCCCGACAACTTCAGCAATATGCGTTTGTAGGCAGGCTTATCTTGGCTCATGGGTGACTCCGTGTATTGCAAGTGGACAGTATGGTGCCGTGAAGCCGCAGATCAGCCGGCTTGCTGAGCAGCCGCGACTTGCGCTGCAACCTCTGCAGCAAAGTCATCGACTTTTTTCTCAATGCCTTCACCGACTACGTACATGGTGAATGCCTTCACGGTGGTTCCTGCGCCTTTCAGCATCTGCTCTACGGTTTGCTTGTCGTTCTTGACAAACGTCTGGTTGAACAGCGAGACCTCTTTAAGGTACTTCTGCACGCCGCCGTCAATACGCTTGGCAACGATTTCAGCTGACTGTACCGGCTTGCCAGCAGCAGTGGCAACAGCGGCGTCTTCAGCGGCCTTGGCGGCAGCCACCGAACGCTCGCGCTCCACCAACTCAGCAGGCACGTCGTTGCTGGTCAACGCAACAGGCTTCATAGCGGCAACATGCATGGCAACGTCCTTGGCGGCAACAGCATCACCTTCAAACTCAACCACTACACCGATACGAGTACCGTGCAGGTAAGACGCCAACTGTGATCCAGTTGCAAAACGCTTGAAACGACGGAAGGTCATGTTTTCACCGATCTTGCCGATCAGGCCCTTGCGCACATCTTCCAGTGTGGGGCCGAATCCGTCTTGCTCATAGGCCAGCAGCCCCAGTGCAGCCACGTCCGTGGGGTTGTGTTTGGCAACCAGGCCAACGGCCGCGTTAGCCAGACCCAGGAAGCTGTCATTCTTGGTCACGAAGTCGGTTTCGCAGTTGACTTCGAGCATGGCACCCACGGTACCATCCATGCAGCTCACCACAACACCTTCGGCGGTGATACGGGCCGCTGCTTTGCCAGCCTTGCTACCCAGTTTGACGCGCAACAACTCTTCAGCCTTGACCATATCGCCTTCGGCTTCGGTCAACGCCCTCTTGCACTCCATCATGGGAGCATCAGTTTTTCCACGCAGTTCAGCAACCATGCTTGCGGTAATTGCAGCCATTTTGTTTCTCCGTTATCAGTTCAATAGTTTAATAAAAGGCTAAAAAAAAGGGGCAACGAAGCCCCCTTTTTCGGGCAAAAAAACTTCACGCAGAAGCTTCATTCACCTCAACAAACTCGTCGCCAGTCTCGGCTGCAACAGCCTTAACCACATCGTCCATGGCGTTCGCACGGCCTTCGAGAATGGCGTCTGCAATGCCGCGGGCATACAAAGTAACTGCCTTGGAAGAGTCATCATTGCCAGGAATAACGTAGTCAATACCTTCTGGCGAGTGGTTGGAGTCAACCACACCGATCAAAGGAATGCCCAGTTTGCGTGCTTCAGCAATGGCAATCTTGTGATAGCCAACATCGATCACAAAAATCGCGTCTGGCAGGGTTGCCATATCCTGAATGCCACCAATGTCTTTTTCCAGCTTGGCCAGCTCACGAGCGAACATCAACTGCTCTTTCTTACTCATGCTGTCCAGACCGGTTTCTTGCTGGGCTTTCATCTCTTTCAGGCGCTTGATAGACGTCTTGACCGTCTTGAAATTTGTCAACATGCCGCCCAACCAACGCTGATCCACAAAAGGAACACCCGCGCGTTTTGCCTCTTCAGCCACAGTCTCGCGTGCCTGGCGCTTGGTGCCAACCATCAAAATGGTGCCGCGCTTGGCCGATAATTGGCGGACAAATTTGGCCGCGTCCTGGAACATCGGCAAAGACTTTTCCAGGTTGATAATGTGGATTTTGTTGCGATGGCCGAAAATAAACGGGGCCATCTTGGGGTTCCAGAAGCGGGTTTGATGTCCAAAATGAACGCCGGCTTCCAGCATTTCGCGCATTGTTACTGCCATAAATTACTCCAAAGGTTAGGTCTAAAATCCTGTCCCCTTATCGCCACCCATGAGCAATAGCCATATGGATAGAAACACCTTGACGGGACGGATTTGCGATTTACTCGCCAACAGGCAAATGCACCATTAGCAAAGCCGTTCAAGTATAACATGGCAGCCGACCACCTCCTTACTGTGGTGGAGACGCCGATTCAAGCGTGTTTTCCGCTGACAATGCGCTTGCATAAGTACTGGGGCACCACCCATCACTTAGTCGGATTGGGTTCGACGCCAAATTGTGTAGTGCGCAGGAAGGAGTTGCCATGAAGGTCAGATTCTGGGGGGTTCGCGGATCCATAGCCTCGCCTGGCCCCAAAACCGTTCGCTACGGAGGCAATACGACCTGCATCGAAATTCGTACCGACAACAACGAGCTCATTATTTTGGATGCCGGTACGGGTATTTTTCCCCTGTCGCAGACATTGCTTGCCGAATTGCCCGTAACAGCCAACGTCCTGATTACCCACTCACACTGGGATCACATCCAAGGCCTGCCCTTCTTCATCCCCAACTTCATTCCCGGCAATACCTTGCGTCTGCACGGGGGTTTCGACCCTGTCTCAGGCAAGGGAATCGAACAGGTTATGTCGGTTCAACTCCAATACAGCTACTTCCCGGTCCGCGAAGCAGAGATGAAGGCACGCATTGAATACGTCACATTGGTTCCGGGAGAGTCGGTACAAATCGGCTCGGCCACCGTAACCCCCTGCATGCTCAACCATCCGGTGATCGACTTCGGATACCGTATTGAATGCAACGGCAAGTCCGTGTTTTTTACCGGTGATCACGAACCCCCATACAACATTTATGCACCTGGCGACGAAGGGTTTGACGAGTACCAAGAGTTTGTCGACGACAAGAATGCAATGATTCACGAGGCCATCCGCGGCGTGGACGTATTCATCGCGGACAGCTCCTACACCGACACCGAATACCCGGCAAAGAAAGGATGGGGCCACGGCACGTTCAGCTCCAGCATTGCGAGCGCCTACCAAACCAAGGCAAAGGTTTTGTATTGCACCCACCATGAACCCACACGCAGTGATGACGCATTGGAAGAGGCCTTCCAGGCCGCACTCGCGACCAACGCTGCCATCGCTACGGGCATGGACATCCGGCTGGCGCGCGAAGGAGAAACCTACGAATTCTGAACGCATCCTAGAAATCCGCCACAACGGGTCTGCTGGTGCCAGGCTGCTTCACGACTGCGCAGCAACCAGGGAACTGGAGGCATCCTTTGCGGAATCGTTCCGGCCGCACGCTTTGATGGAACGAGCAGGACTTGCCGTCGCGAAGCTCGCAATGGCGGTGGCACCGCATGCGCAAGTTGTCTGGATCCCTTGCGGCCCAGGAAACAATGGCGGCGACGGATACGAGACTGCAAAGCAGCTCAAACATTGGGGGAAAACCCCGATCGTGACCCGTCTCCAGAACTCCAAAGAACTCCCGAACGACGCCGCCATCGCCTACCGGGAGGCTGTGACTGCCGGTGTTGTATTTTCCGACACAGTGCCCGAACAGTACGATCTGTGTATTGACGCATTGTTTGGAATCGGCCAGGTCAGGCACTTTGATGCCCAGTGCAACGCCTGGATCCAACAGATCAACTCGCGCGTTGCGCCGGTAGTTGCCGTCGACATACCATCCGGACTGGACGCTGATACCGGAACGGGTGCCCCTCTCTACGTCAGGGCCCATTACACGCTGAGTCTGCTGACACTAAAACCAGGTTTATTCACGGCCGATGGTCGTGGCGCCTGTGGAGACATCTGGTTCAACTCTCTAGGAACCGAGGCTCCCGCACACGCGTGTGCCCAATTGAACCGCCCGTCACACCCTGTTGACCGCGCCCACAATACCCATAAAGGCAGCTACGGCGATGTTTGTGTCATCGGAGGCAGTTCGAGCATGACCGGTGCGGCTCTGCTGGCGGCACGCGCGGCCCTGCATGGAGGTGCCGGGCGCGTGTATGTCGGCTTGTTAGCCCCCACCACTACCCATCTGGATAGCGGCCAACCTGAACTGATGTTTCGCGACCCATTGACACTTGCTATTGAATCCATGGCGGTGGTTGCGGGATGTGGCGGTGGCGATGCCATTCATACGCATTTACCCCGCGTTCTGGCCCAGGCCAAACGCTTGGTGCTAGACGCGGATGCTCTGAATGCAATTGCCCAAGATGCAACGCTACAAGACCTGTTGGCCGCACGCGCCGCAAACACAACGGTATTGACGCCCCACCCGCTGGAAGCCGCGCGCCTGATGAACATGGGCAGCAAAGACATCCAGTCGGATCGGCTCAATCTAGCGCAGACCATGGCAGACCGCTTTGCATGCACGGTGGTACTCAAAGGCTCCGGCACCATCATCACCGCACCTGACAAGCTTGCACGCATCAACACAACAGGCAATGCACGATTGGCAACCGCCGGAACTGGTGACGTATTGGCCGGTCTGATAGGTGCTCGCCTCGCCGCTGGCTCTGGTGCTTTTTCGAGCGCCTGTGAATCGGTCTTTCTGCATGGACAGGTTGCCGATGCGTGGGACTCCAACGCAACCATGACGGCCCAGGATCTGATTCTGGCAGTCTAATCAGCGGCGCTTGCGGGGCGTCTTCTTTTGCGATGCGGTTCCCTTGTCCAGAGATTTGGATGCCTTCGCTGGTTTGCCAGTGGAACGCTGGCGTGTCTCGTCCTTGAACGATAGGGGCCGCACGCCGGCTACCGCTTCGGCGCGATCACCCTTGGAGGAGCGGGACTTCACATCGCGGCCAAAACCTTTGTCTGCCATCGCACGCGACACCAGGGCCTCGCCATCCTGCAGCAAACGGAAGTCGATCTTGCGGCCATCCAGATCAACCCGACTGACCTGAATGCGTACCCTTGTTCCGATGGCATAGCGGGTGCCTGTGCGCTCGCCACGCAGTTCTTGACGTGCCTCATCAAACCGGAAGTACTCACCGCCCAGTTCGGTGATGTGCACCAAGCCCTCCACGTACATCGCGTCCAGCGTGACAAAGACCCCAAAACTCGTAGCGGCGGTCACGACGCCACCGTATTCTTCGCCCAAATGCTCCTTCATGTACTTGCATTTCAACCAGGCTTCCACATCCCGGCTGGCCTCGTCTGCGCGGCGCTCGTTGGCACTGCAATGCAAGCCGGCCGCCAACCAAGCCATGCCTTCTGCATTGGTCTTCTTGGGCGTTTGCTTGGGTTGCGCCACGCGTGAAGCCAGACCTTTCTCCAGCCGGCGGGCCAGTTTTGCATGCGCCTCCCCGGGCGTCGGCAAAACGGGCAACTGGTAACGGCTCTTTTCCAGAATGGCCTTGATCACTCGGTGCACTAGCAAATCGGGATAGCGCCGAATCGGACTGGTGAAGTGGGTATATGCGCCATACGCCAAGCCAAAGTGTCCGCTGTTGGCAGGCGTGTAAATGGCCTGCTGCATGGAGCGCAGCAACATCGAGTGGATCTGCTGGGCGTCGGGGCGGTCTTTCGTGGCCACCGCAATCGCTTGAAATTCACCGGGCGACGGATCATCACTGATCGTCATGCCTAAGCCGGTCACCTTCAGATAGTTCTGCAATATCTCCTTCTTCTCGGGAGTCGGGCCTTCGTGCACCCGAAACAGCCCAGGGTGCTTGCTTTGTGCAATGTAGTCCGCGCTGCAGACATTGGCTGCCAGCATGGCCTCTTCGATGACGCGGTGCGCAACATTGCGGGTCCGAGGTACGATTTTTTCGATGCGCCCGTTTTCGTCGCACACAATTTGCGTCTCAGTGGTCTCAAAATCAACCGCACCACGTTTTTGTCTCGACTTGAGAAGCGCCTGGTAAACACCATGCAGATTGAGCAGATCTCCAACGCGTTCCTTGCGCTTGATGGCCTCGGGTCCGCGTGTATTGCCCAAGATGGCCGCCACTTCGGTATAGGTAAACCGCGCATGGCTCCACATCAGGGCCGGGTAGAACTGGTATGCGTTGACCTCACCGTCTTCGGTCACAAACATGTCGCACACCATGCACAGGCGCTCAACCTCGGGATTCAGGGAACACAAACCGTTTGACAACTTCTCCGGCAACATCGGGATAACCCGGCGCGGAAAATACACACTGGTCGCGCGATCGTAGGCGTCCACATCAATGGCCGAACCGGTATCCACGTAGTGGCTGACGTCGGCAATCGCCACCAGCAATCGCCAGCCCTTGATAGCTGTCTTCCCGCGCCCTTTGGTTGCAGCCTCGCAATACACTGCATCATCAAAGTCGCGTGCGTCTTCGCCGTCAATTGTCACCAAGGGCACGTCTGTCAAGTCAATCCGCTCCAGTCGGTCTTGGGGACGAACCTTATCTGGCAGCGTGCGCGCCAAAGCGATACAGGCCTCCGAAAACTCATATGGCACGCTGAACTTGCGCACGGCGATCTCTATCTCCATGCCAGGGTCATCGACTTCACCCAACACCTCCTTGATGCGACCAACAGGCTGTCCAAACAAGGCCGGAGGTTCCATCAGTTCAACCACCACGACCTGCCCCACCTTGGCAACGCTGGTGGCCCCCTTGGGAATCAATACGTCCTGACCGTAACGTTTGTCTTCGGGTGCAACCAGCCAGACGCCACTTTCTTGCAGCAAGCGGCCAATGATGGGTTGCTTCGACCGCTCCAGAATCTCAACGACGCGACCCTCCGGACGCCCCTTGCGGTCACTGCGCACAATGCGAACCTTGACCCGGTCTTTGTGCAGAACTGCACGCATCTCATTGGGTGGTAAGTAGATGTCAGGAGCACCATCGTCACGGGACACAAATCCGTGCCCGTCGCGGTGACCTTGCACTATTCCTTCAACTTCGTCCAGCAAGCCGCTGGTTTGGCTCATATTTTTGATACAATAATCCTCTTATCTGAAATGCCCAGGTGGCGGAATTGGTAGACGCACTAGTTTCAGGTACTAGCGAGTAACTTCGTGGGGGTTCGAGTCCCTTCCTGGGCACCAACTATGGTAATGTAGTTAATGAAAGCCGCTTCAATTGAAGCGGCTTTTTTTTGTTCTGAAATCGGTTGATGCTGGGCCATCATTAAATGGGCATGGCGACCAGATCATGTCCCTGCGCGGCCACAATGCGGGCCTTGGTAAATTCCCCCACTTTCAAAGTTTTGCTGATTTTCTCGGGCGGCAATAGACGCACCACACCATCAATTTCGGGGGCGTCCGCGTAACTTCTGCCAAGGCCGCCTTTCTTGCCCATGCCGGGCGCAGAATCCACCAGGATTTGCATGGTGGAGCCCACCCGCCGCTGCAGTTTGGCTATCGACACCGCTTCAGCCACTGCCATAAAGCGCGCACGGCGTTCTTCGCGCAATTCAACCGGCAGCATGCCGGGTAGCGCATTGGCTGTGGCGCCATTCACTGCGCTGTAGGCAAAGCAACCCGCACGGTCAATGTCCGCCTCACGGATGAAATCCAGCAAGTGCTCAAACTCCTCTTCCGTCTCGCCTGGAAAACCGGCAATAAAGGTGCTACGAATCACGATCTCCGGGCAGGCCTCGCGCCACTTCAGCAAACGCTCCAGATTCTTCTCCCCACTGGCGGGACGCTTCATGCGGCGCAACACATCCGGATGGCTGTGCTGCAATGGAACATCAAGGTACGGCAGGACTTGGCCTGACGCCATTAGCGGAAGAATGTCATCCACACTGGGATACGGATACACATAGTGCAACCGAACCCACGCGCCATACGGCTCCGCAATTTCACCCAGGGTCTGCACCAGCTCCAGCATGCGCGTCTTGACCGGCTTGCCATCCCAGAAACCGGTACGGTACTTCACATCAACGCCATAGGCCGATGTGTCCTGGCTGATAACCAGCAACTCTTTGACCCCACCGGCAAACAAAGCCCTCGCCTCCGTCAGTACATCACCGATCGGACGTGACACCAGGTCACCACGCATGGACGGAATGATGCAAAACGTACAGCGGTGGTTGCAGCCTTCGCTGATTTTCAGGTACGCGTAATGCCGGGGTGTTAGCTTGATTCCCGCCACACCGAAAGAGTTGGGCACCAGATCCACAAAGGGATCATGGGGTTTTGGCAAATTGACATGCACCGCGTCCATCACTTCTTGCGTGGCGTGCGGACCAGTGACCGCCAACACCTTGGGGTGCATCTGGCGCACCATGTTGTCACCGTTGTCGGCGGTTTTGGCGCCCAGACAACCGGTCACGATCACGCGGCCATTCTCTGCCAAGGCTTCGCCAATGGTGTCCAGGCTTTCCTTGATCGCATCGTCAATGAAGCCACACGTGTTAACGATCACCAGGTCGGCACCCTGGAAGGTCTTGGACGTCTGGTAGCCCTCAGCACTCAACTGGGTCAGGATCAGTTCGGAATCGGTCAGCGCCTTGGGGCAGCCTAGGCTGACAAAACCAACGGTTGGAACACGGGTGGGGGGGGAAAGTACGTCACTCATGCTGCGATTGTCGCCGCAATTACGCAATCACCCACCCGAAACAGGGGCGTTGACCTATCGCTTCAGACCAAAGGTACCCAAAAGCTGTTCGGTTTGCTTTTGCATTTGCTCCTGCATCTGCTGGAACAAATTGTTGCCCATGGTTCCCTGCACTAATGGGGCCTGCATTTCCATCAACGCCTGCATGTTTTTCTCAAGATAACCGCCCATCAGCCCCTGCATGGCATGCCCATAAAACCGGATCACATTGGCCAGCACTGCCGCGGTAAACATGGGCGTGCCGTTGGCCTCTTCTTCGAGAATGATCTGCAACAGAATGCTGCGCGTGAGGTCTTCACCGGTCTTGGCATCCACCACCACGCACGGTTCATTCTCCATGACCAACTGTTTGATTTCAGCCAGCGTGATATAGCTCGATGTATCGGTGTCGTACAAACGCCGGTTTGGGTATTTCTTGATAACCCGCTGCGCTGGCTTACGGTCTGTGCTGGATTTGCTTTGCATGGCGAGTGACGGATTCCCTGAAGTGCACGAGTGTATTGCAGTGCAACACATTCTAGGGACTGCGTACAGCGCACCAACCTAGGATTACCCTAGGAATCGACGTAAAAAAGCCCCGACTTCAAATTGGAGTCGGGGCTATCCTGTTGGTAGGCGCGATTGGACTCGAACCAACGACCCCCACCATGTCAAGGTGGGAATTACGTGTTTATGGACATCCACCAAAGTCCAAATTGCCCTGTGTAGCTATAAAACTTGGTGCAAAGACAACCAAAGATGTACGATAT
>CAINUX010000198.1 GCA_903853895.1 uncultured beta proteobacterium
AGTTCTTGGGGCGTTCCAGGAAAAACGTGTGCGGCACCATAGTTTTCTCGCCGGTGTAGCCTTCCGTGTGTACTAGGGAGCTGACCAGACGCCATCCCTGCGCATATTGAGCGAAAAGAGTTGTTTCTGCTTGGTCGTACCGTTCTCCGTCCTTCACCTGAATCGGCGCAGTGCCCAGTTCACTAGGCCGCACTTCGACATTGGCCGTGTGCAGCCGATAGGCCGCACGGATCTCGCGGAAGTAATTCGGCTCGGTCTTGCTGCCTTCCGAAACAATCAAGATTCGGTCGTAACCGGCACGTCGCCCCAGTTTGCGTTCGAGCTGCTTCTTTTGGCGCTCTCTTGGGGAGTTGTCTCGCGCCATCAGTGTTTCAGCCCCAAAGTATGATCCAGAAAAGGCACAGCTCCGTAACGACCCATCAGGTAGCCGCGCTCCAGCGCCTCATTTTTTCGCGTGCTGAATTCCGACAAGCTGACTAGCGTCGATGCCTGGTCACGGTCTTTTTCGACAAACCAGACCTGATCGCGCCGGAACAGGTTTGGAGCATCCAGCAGCGAGGTGTCGTGCGTGGTGAAAATCAGTTGCGCGCAGCCAGTGTTGACGTTGGGGCGATGAAATAGGCGCACAAGTTCGCGCACCAGCAGTGTGTGCAGACTGGTGTCGAGCTCGTCTATGACTAGTGTCTGCCCCTTGCCTAGGATGTCCATCACTGGACCGGCAAGGAACAGAAGGTTGCGTGTGCCATTCGATTCGTCCATCAGGTCGAACACGGCCTTGCCTTGTTCGGTGACGTGTGAAAAGCGCACTTGATGCTCTTCCATCTCCTCGGTACGTACCTCCGTCTTGCCAGCCACTAGGTCGAAATGCACGGCCTGACCAGGCACCTTGCGGGTAACGACCTCTATGTCGTCGATGCTGATGTCGGCAGCACTCAAGAAGTCGCAAATCTGCTTACGGCCCTCTGCCTGCTTCAGCATCTGAATCGACACCTGCGGACCAAGCTGTGCTTGCTCGTTTAGGATCACCAACCCGCCCGAAAACCAGCCAAAAATTGGCCGCAGGGCTTCGCTGTTAAGCTGAACTGCCATTGACAGGAACAACGCATTCGGACGGGTTGCGCCTTCCCACAGACTCTTGGGACCCTTGAGGCCAGGGCCGTATTCGTAGACGTCCTTGCCGGTGCTTTCGTCGAAATGGCGATAGAACCAGCGTTGTGGCTTGAAGGCCTTGTAAACCAATAGATGCTCACTCACTATGCGCTGCGCCGTCATGGCAAAGCCGTACTGGTAACGCACACCGTCCAGAATGAAAGTAATTTCGAATTCGGTCGGTTGGCTGGCGGACTCAACATCAAGACGGAAGGGTTGTACGGCATAGGTCTGGCCGGGCTGGATTACGGTGGCCGACTCCATCACCACGCCGCGCATGTATTGGAGCGCCTTGATGAGATTGGACTTGCCGCTGGCGTTGGCGCCGTAGATCACGGCGCTACGCACCAGACTGGGTGCAGCCTTGAGGCCGGTCTCTAAGGTGTGGGTATCCTTGAGGCTCTTATCCTTAGATGCCACAAAACTAAGCACCTGCTCGTCACGCAGGCTCCGGAAGTTTTCGACGCGGAACTCGATCAACATTAAATTCACCAAATAAATCTATAATAGATTCAAATTATGCGCATAAAACGCAAACTATCAAGTTATTTTATCTTCGCTAGCTTGTTCTGATAGGAAGACCAAGATGAACGGAGCTGCTTTAGTTCCTCGCAGATTACCCCGATTTTGGCAACTGACTGCGATGAGTCAAACGGAAGGGGTAGGTGCCAATAGCGAACGTCTCGCGCGCGCGTTGGCGCAAGCCATAAGCCTCTGGTGCATGCAGACTAAATGGCACGCAGCTATGGCACCAACTGATTAGCACCACACCGTGTTACCTGTCGCTAACGCGAATACCTACGTCCTCACCCTAAACGGCCATTCATAGCGCCACGCGCAATCGCCAAATAATGCTGAGTTGCCCGATCATTCACATGCCCCATCGATTCTCCAACCAGACTGACCGGCGCTCCTGCCGTCAACTCACGAACCGCATACGTATTTCGTAACGTTCTAGCCCCGCGACGCACAATCACCGATTCTGGAATTCCCGCAGCTTTCAGTACCGAAGCCACCCGCCGATACACCGTCGCCGGATGCAATGCCCTCCCCGAACCATCGGCCGGAAACAACAAGCGCCCAGGCACCATCGCCTCCGTCATAGGCCGAAGCAACACAAGCCGCTGATCACGCCAACTGAGGACCTCTGCGGCCGCAAACGCCTGCACCCGCGTTCGATGTCGCCGCCCTGCCCCGGTAGAAAATACCTCCAGCGGCACCGAACCATCTTCCTGTAACAGCCCTAACTGATCCACCGTCAGTTTGATCGCCTCCGCCACCCGAAGCCCCGCGCCCAGAATCACAGAGATCAAAGCCCGATCCCGCTGCCGCTTCCAATTTACCGCCTCCGGTAACGCCGCTAAAAAAGCCACCTGCAATTCAGCGGACAACACCGCCGTTCCCGCATGTCCTTGATTGGAAAGCGTGGGTGCCGCAATGGCCAAGGCGCGGGCCGGGTTCTGTCGGACCAAACCCAACCCACCCAAATGATCAAAGACCCGTTCCAGTAAGCGCACATAACGATGACGACTCGCCGGCGACATGCGGTCAAGAAATGCCTGCAATTCCACCGAGGGCAGATCCGCCAATGTTTTACCGGAAGGACTTAGGCAGTCCGCAACAAACTTTCCCCAACGGGCCCGATAGACGACAACCGAAGACGCTCTCAAAGCCAGAGGCTCTCCCCGCTTATTCTGCGCGAAGTCCGACTGCAGAACATAAGCAGCAAACGCCTCAACGGGATCAAGCAACCACGTCTCGCGCGTATCGAACAGAGAATGTGAATACAAAAACACCTCGCAAAAGGCCTTAATGGCTCAAAGGTTAACACAAAACGCAATTAACCAACGTATAAATTGCCTCCTGCAAAAACCCAAGGACCCTTCACCCACCTTTATTCCACAACCCCCATCGCTCCCTTTACACCCATTGTCTATAAATGCTGTCGGATGTAAGCGCGCACTTCTCTGTCGATGGTTAATTGCATTTTGCAAAGACACTGGGTTATACACAATAATGCCTAAAAAAGAATATTTTGACATTATGTCTTTTAGCGCATAGTGTTTAGATATTCCTGATCAGGCCTAGCATATTCTATGAACACCTCTATCAGCACGACCGGGCAACTGGCACCGCTCTTGCAGCATTTACGCAAGAACCAGGGCTTGTCGCAAACAGAACTGGGGCACAAGCTCGGGCTGTCGCAAGAGCGGATTTCCCGCATTGAGCGATTCCCGGAGAAGGTTACCCTTGACCAGCTGCTCACGGTTCTGATG
>CAINUX010000199.1 GCA_903853895.1 uncultured beta proteobacterium
CCAGTTCATCCAGCTCGCGGTAGACATCAGCGGCGGTGCGCATCAACTCAATGCGCAAATCAGGGTCATCTGCAAAGCGCTCATCGATGCGCGCCACCGCCCGGTCCAGCAAAGCCTTGGCGGGGGTTTGACCATTGGGTTTGTCGGCTGGAAGGCGCGGGTCGGCAGCACTGAAAACGCCAAGCAAAAAGTCTTTTACCGCTTCAGCGCGGCGGGCCTGGGCGCGTGCCTCGTGCGCCTGCCATGCAATGCCAGCAACACCGGCCACCAGAGCCAGCGTCAATGCCGTAGACAAGCCAACTGTGAGCCGGTGCCGACGCACAAACTTGGTAACACGATCCCAGCGGGTGATATGCCGGGCGGCAATCGGTCTGTGGTTCACATAGCGGTCAATGTCGTCAGCCATTGCCGCCACTGACTCGTATCGCGCAGCCGGTTCGTGTTGTGTGGCACGGTGCACGATGGCGTCCAGATCACCCATGAGTGCGCGCCGCCGGGCTGGATCGACGCAGCTCTGCGACGGCAGTGGCAGGTCCCGTGCCACACCGCCACGCAAGCCGTCGAACGCATGGCCGGCTATGGCTGGCTTGTCGACCAACAGCTCGAACAACATCAGCCCCAGCGAATACACATCCGTCGCCGCACTGACCGGCGCGCCAGTCAGTTGCTCGGGCGCGGCATACCGCGGTGTTGCCGGTGCGCTTTGGATGCTGGTGAGCGTGTCCACATTGACCCGACTCTCGTCATGCAGCAGTTTGGCAATGCCGAAATCGAGCAGTTTCACTTCGCCCGCCGGGGTGACCAGCACGTTGGCGGGCTTCAGATCCCGGTGCGCTACCAAGCGTGAGTGCGCATGCATAACGGCCATCAGTACCTGCCGGAACAGGCCTAGCCTTTGCTCTAACGGCAACTTACTGGTCTGGCACCAATCGGTAATGGGCACACCTTCTATGGCCTCCAGCACCAGATAGGGCTGACCGTCAGTGGCCAGACCCGCGTCATAGAAGCGCGCGATGTTGGCATGCGAAAGGGCCGCCAAGATATCGCGTTCGCGGGTGAACCGATCGCGCAAAGCACCCGCCAGCAAATGGGCGTGCGGCAACTTGAGCGCCACTTCTCGTTCATAGGCACCATCGGCGCGGCGGGCCAACCAGACCTCCCCCATGCCACCACTGCCCAGTGGCCGGATCAGCACATAGGGCCCAATCGCGTCGCCCGCAACATTTTGACCAGTAGGAGTGTTCGGCGACAGGTGCGGGGTTTGGAGCGCAGCGTCGTTCTGTGTAGATGGCCGCTGCTTCAATACCGTTCGCAGATACGGAACCACGGCTTCCTGCGCGGTGGGCAGTGCGGCGAGCCAGCGTTCGCGTTCCGCCGCGGGCAGGGCCAGCGCCTCGTCCAGCAGGCGGGAGAAGTCAGCCCACAACTCTGGCGGACATGGCAACTCCATCATGTAGAGAGCATGGTCTGCAATAACACCCGCGCCTTTTCCCAGTCACGCCGCACCGTTCGGTCAGTCAGGCCCAGGACATTGGCTATCTCGTCATCGGTCAGGCCCATGAAGTAGCGAAGTTCCACCACTTGCGCCAATCGCGGCTCCACACCCGACAGGGCTGTGAGGGCAGAGTCAACCTGAAGAGCCTCGTCGTCCAGCGGATGCGCCAGATCCGAAGCGGCATCCAGCGTGACATGCAGGGCATCGCCACCACGCCTTTCGGCCTGGCGCTCGCGCACCAGATCCACGATGACCGAGCGCATGGTTTGCGCCGCGTAGGCATAGAAATGGCCGCGGGTGCGAAAGTCCAGACGCTCCATCTGTCCCGCCAGGCGCAGATAGCTCTCATTGACCAGTGCCGTGGTGTTAAGGCCAGCATCGGGACCCGCGCTATAGAGACGAGCGCGGGCAATTTTCTTCAGTTCGGGGTAGGCGGCGCTCCAGTCGAGGCCTGGCGTGCTGGCTTCGTTGTCGGCGGAGGGAACGCTGGAAAGCATGCGATTTATCCTACCACGCAGCCTGCAATCCAAGCACTGATCAGATCAGACGCACCTGCCGGATGTCCGCCTTGCTGCATGAAATGCGTTGGCTAGTCATGGCTAAGGCATCTCTCCCGCACGTTTCTTGGAGTCCAAAATGCAAGGTTTTCGCTCACGCTTCCCCGCACTGGCTATGGGGGGAGCGAGTTTGCTCATTTGTTTTGCAGCCCAGGGCGCTGACTGCGTCGCGACTTTTCAGTCTGCCACGGGGCTTCTGACCATGGAAGCGGTGCAAGTTGGCGATGTGCGCTACAGCGCGTCCGAGCAGATGCTGCCCAACACCACAACGTTGGTGCTGGAGAGTGCGACCCCACTTACCGCGTCGGGTTGCACCCGCCCAGTCACGTACAGCGACGGCACGGTCGATCTGCCCAACGTCAGCGTAGACGGCACAGCCTACTCGGCGCGGCTATCGCTGGTAGCTGCCAGCAGCCCCCTTCGGTTCACGGTCGCCAGTGCGGTGCCTCTCGGATCGAATACCAAACTGGTGGGCAGCGCGGGCATCGCGGCGTGGGACGCGTTGGCGCAGTCTGAACGCAACCGCGTGACCAGTTGGAACAGTCTCTTCATACACCAGTCGGTGGGCCAGGACATGGAAGACGGTACCGCCATCAACGGTTTCAAGGCGGAATACTTCGCGCCGGGGATGCTTATGGCGGCGACCAACTTGTATGGTGGCCTGTTTGACGGCATCAGCAATGGTGACCCAACAGCGAAATTCAGCTACTTCCGAAGCAATGCACTGGCCAACAAGGCGAATCTGCGCCTCGCCGTATTTAAGTTCGGTTATGCAGACATTGAGAGCGGAACACTGAACGCCGTGCAACTAGGCTACAAGGCCATGGTGGATGAACTCAAGAGCAATGGCATACGGGTACTGCATGTGACGCCGCCGCTAATCTTTGACACCAACTACAACACACCCAAGATGCAACTGCGCAGCTGGATGCAAACGACGTTTCCCGATGATGTGATTTTTGACCTGCAAGACATCGAGAGCCGCACACACGCAGTGGGCGCCCGGTGCGAGCAAAACGGCGTCTGGCAAATCTGCAGTGATATTCGCTCCACACCAGTTTGCCCGAGCAAGGGCCAGGGCATTGATACCGTCGGTCAGGGCCATCTGTGCTTGTCCGCGGCCGTCAAGATCTCCAAAGCCTTCCTATACGCCCTGTACTTGGCGGGCAAATAGTTTCGTTCCCACCTGTCCGGATTTGCCTGGCCAATCCGTTGGCCTATGCAAGCAGACATTCCTCATGGGACGTCTACTGGCGTATTACAAAAGTACGCCGCAACCGTGTCGCACCCTTTCAACGCCACTTCTTCGGAGCAACCATGTTTTTAAACGCCTTCAAAGCCGTCCCCCCACAGGCTTCCACCGCGGTTTCCCGTGTTGGTGAGCCCGCAGATATCACTCCGACGTCACCGATCAAGCGATATTCCCGCGCGCTCGCACTCTGTTTGCTGGCCATTGCAGGACATACCGCCCAGGCTGCGGTGCTGAATTTTGATGATCTGGTTATGAATGTGTCTGGCGTACTCAACCTTCCTACGCCTTACCAAGGGGTAATTTGGGGAGATCTAGGTGACCCGGACCTGTTTGCCTGGGGCGATGTTAGCTACACCGACAATTACCGCAACAGCTACGGTTCGCCTTCCGGCGAAATTGCCGCTTCAAACTACGCAGGGCCGGTGTTTGCCAGAATGGCGGACGGTGCCGCGTTTGATTTCAATGGCGCCTATTTTTCGTCGTATACGATGGGCGACATGCTGCAGTCTGTATCCGCCACGACACTCACTCTGCAAGGTTTCAATGGCGCCGCTCTGGTCGATAACCTGACGGTCAATCTGAGTATTGGCTATGACTGGGTTCAGGCCGATTTCATCGGCATTACTGCACTCAGGATCAGCGGTGCCAACAACATTGTTCCCGATTCGGCAACGAGCTGGATGATCGACGACTTCACCTTCAACGCAACGCCAAACCAGGTACCCGAGCCCACTACGATGATGCTTGCGTTGCTGGGACTGGGACTGCTGCGTGTCGTGCGCCGTAGCCACTCCCTATCCTGATCTCGTTGACCGCTTAGCAGACGGCCCGCGCGACCGCTTTCAGGTCATCAGCAACGGTGATCCCAAGGCGAAATTCAGCTATTTCCGAAGCAATGCACTGGCCAACAAGGAGAATCTGCGCCTTGCCGCATTCAAGTTCGGTTATGCAGACATTGATAGCGGGGCACTCAACGCAGTGCAACTGGGCTACCAAGATGCAGATAGAGCACTGGCTTCTTCATGGACGGTCCCAAACTGAGTCTTCAAGTGAAAAGACTGTACCACCCACACGCCAGAGCTTGCGGTGATCTCAGGCTCGACCACTGACGGTGTCGTTGGGGTCGCTGCTCCACTCGAACCATCCGCCGTCATACACGGAGATCCGCTCCCAGCCCATCAGCCACGCGTAGTAAAACGCTAGCGATGCGCGCCACCCGGTGCCACAGTAGAAAGCCACTTCCTTGTCGACGCGGATGCCTTCTTCGGCCCAGAATTGGCATATCTCCCGGGCGGGTTTCATGGTGCCATCGGGCTGCTGAAAATCACGCATGCTGTTCATGTCGTCGCCATCGCCGGCACGTCCCCAGCGTGCTCCCGGTATGTCGCCCTTGGCCTTGATGTAGCAATACCCCGAGGTCTTTCCGGTGAACTCATCCCAGGTTCGGATACTCGCCAAAACACCGTCTGGACGCTGCAGAAGTTGTTCGGCCTGCCGTGTACCCACCATATAGCGCGGGCAAGCCGGAAAAGGGCTGCCAAAGTGCGTTGCGGGAAGGGGTTCGGCGCAATCGCCTGCTTCAGTCGGTAGCGCGGCATGCAGCCACGCCGAAAACCCGCCGTCCAGCAGGCGCACGTCCTGCACTCCCGCATACAGCATCACGTGCGCGGCCCGGGCGGCAGCGGTCGTACTTCTTCCGTACAGCACCACGGTGGTGTCATGGCAAATCCCGAAGCCCAGAAGGATACGCAGAAGGTCCTGGTCTGCCACGACGTTCCAGAACGGCTCCACCTCCAGGCCATTGGTGTCCAGGTACGCGGCGCCAGGAATATGACTTGCCAGATAGGCATCGATGGCGTCGCAGCCCACTTCCAGCAGACGCCAGCGGCCCGCCAGACTTACCCCTGTCGTGCAGTCCTGGAGTTGGGCTTGGAGCCATGCCGGCGATACGAGTTGTTTGCCACGGACCAGGTCATTGCGAAATTCAGCGTCTTGCGTCACACACCCTCACATGACAGCGATCTCTGCAATCGCGTTGGCCATGTATTCAATCTTGTGCTGCATGTCGGCATCGGTGTCGGCAAAGCGTTTGGCAATCGCGTCAAACGTGTCCTGAATCTCGATGAAGGCATCGACCATGTCGGGGTCAAAATGGGCGCCGCGTTCGCTGAAGATGATCTGCACGGCCTTGTCGTGTGGCACACCGTCTTTGTAGACCTTGCTGGTGATCAATGCGTCGTACACATCACCAATGGCCAGGATGCGGGCCGCCACCGGAATATCGGTCCCGGCCAGCGCGCGCGGGTACCCGCTGCCGTCCCATTTTTCCTGGTGGCACAGTACCAGGTCCTTGGCGATCGTTAGCCGGGGCGAACCGCGTCCCAGGGTCTTTTCTGCGCGCTCGATAGCGGCGTGGCCGATGGTGGGGTGGGTGCGCATGATGGCCAGCTCGTCGGGAGTGAGGCGCCCGGGCTTGAGCAGAATGCGGTCAGGTATGCCGATGGAGCCCATGTCGTATATCGGCACACTGAGGCACAGGGTGTCGATATAGGCCGGTGTCAGCAATTCGGAGAATTTGGGTTGACTGGACAGCGCCTGGGCCAGGTTCAACACATAGTTCTGCACCCGCAGGATGTGGCTCTCCGAATCCGCCTCGCGTTGTTCGGCCAGAGTGGCGAGCGCCAACACCAGCACCTGTCGGGCGTGTGGGATCTCGCTCACATCGAAGTCAGCTGGATGTGATGCGGGCGGTGCAGATGTCATGTTCAATCTCCTTGGGCGCCTTTCAGCGGTGCCTGGTACAACCATACCATTTTGCCACCGGGCTCACTGCAATGCGCGTTGGGTCGCAACTGCGTCGCTTCAAATTCCAGACTGACCAGCCAGGCGCCAGGGCGTAGTTCGGCACGCGCCTTGTCCGCGGCACGCGCCATGCTCTCCGGGCGCTGAAACAGGTAGACCATGTCGTAGCCGGACCAGTCGGCGCGCCAGATGTCGCCCTGGCGCACGCGCGCCCACGGGCAGCGCAATGCACACAGCCAGCGCAGGGGCCAACTCCATTCGAGACCGTGCAGCGTGGCCTGCGGATATGCGCGTCGCAGCGCCACCAGGCCTTGCCCCAGCCCACAACCGGCGTCCAGTATGCGGGCGCTGGCGGGCAGTGCGGCATGTGCGGGCATGCCATCCAGCGCATGCGCGGGGGTCGGAAACAACGGTGCGTCGCGCCAGGCGTTGATGGGGTAGACCAATAACAGCAACAAGAGTGGCACAAGCCAGGTCCAGGCTGGGATGGTGGCCAACCCCAGAGTGGGCAGTGTGAGCGCCATGGAAAGGGGAAACCCAGCCGCAATCAGGATCCGGCGCCACCAGCTGTTGCCCCACAGACTGAAGACCACGCCAACGGCGGTAGCGCACCCAAGGGCAAGGTCAGGGGCACGGCCCTGGTCCAACAGCAGTTTGAAGACCCCCCAAGCCGCGCCCCAGGTCAATACTGCGGGCAGCGGCCAGGGCAGCCAGTGCACCATCACGCGAACTGCTCCAGTGCGCCACCGAGAGAGGCACCCCGCGCAATGACAGGGCAAGAAGTCGCCATAAATACCCATTTTGGGTATTTATGGGAGTTTTGCACAAGAAATAGGTCACTAGCCCTCGTAAACATTGAGAACTATGCTCCTATAGTGATAGCGAATCTCATGCTGCAAGCCCCATCCACCCCCACTAGCGCTGGGCGCCCGGCGACAGCCGTTCTATCAGGCCATTGAGTTCATCGAGCGAGCCAAACTGGATGATGATCTCGCCCATCTCTTCCATGCGCCCGGCCCGTTTGACGCGCTTCTTGACCGCAATCTCCACCTGGGCCATCAGCAGGTCCGACAGCTCTTCCTCCACGCGCTTGATGTCGCGGGACTTTTCCTTCTTGGGTTTAGAGGACACCAGCTCAAACTCGGCACCGAGTTTCTTGACCAGGCTTTCGGCTTCGCGCACCGACATTTTCTTGGTCGCAATCTGGTTGGCCGCGGTGATCTGCATGGCGCGGTCCAGCGCCAGCAGGGCGCGTGCGTGGCCCATGTCCAGGTCGCCGGCCATCAGCATGGTTTGCACCGGGTCGGCCAGGTTCAGCAGACGCAGCAGGTTGCTGGCGGCACTGCGCGAGCGACCCACCGCCTGGGCGGCGGTCTCGTGCGTCATGCCAAATTCCTTGATCAGCCGCTGCAGGCCCTGGGCTTCTTCCAGCGGATTCAGGTCTTCGCGCTGCATATTCTCGATCAGCGCCATGGCGGCGGCGGCCTCGTCGGGCACGTCGCGCACCAGCACCGGCACGCTGTCCAGACCGGCCAGTTTGGCGGCGCGAAAGCGCCGTTCGCCGGCGATGATTTCATACTTGCCCGCGTTCGCTCCGGCGGCGAGGCGACGAACCAGGATCGGTTGCATGATGCCCTGCGCCTTGATGCTCTCGGCCAGCTCGTACAGCGCGCCCTCGTCCATGCGGGTGCGGGGCTGGTATTGCCCTGCCACCATCTCGGTGAGCAGCAAGGTGCTGGGCAGCCCCGAATTGGCCACGGCCTCGTCGGCTGGTGTGCGGTCCTTGACCTTGGGGCCGAGTAAGGCTTCAAGACCCATGCCGAGTCCCTTGGGTTTTTTCGTGACCATCAGGTGTCCTCTTTCTTCATCAATTGATCCAATAGCTGCAAGCCCTCGGGCCAGTCGCCCAAGCCCGACTCGGCGTTGATATGGCCCCGGTGGCCGTAGTCGACAAACTCGGAACCCCAGGCGTGGGCGAAATGCTGGGCGCGCTTGATGCTGCAATACGGGTCGTCGTGGCTGCCCAGCAAGATGCTGTTGAACGGCAGGGCTTGCAGTGGCACGGGGGACCAGCTCTTCAGCGCGGCCCGCAGCTCCTCCCGCTCGGGGTCACCGGGCGCCACCAGCAGCGCGCCAATGACCCGGTGGGTGTTGCGGGAGTGCGATGCCCAGGCCGCCGTCAGCATGCAGCCCAGGCTGTGGGCGGTCACAACGACGGTGCCGGGAGCGGCCAGCACGGCCTCTTCCAGCTGCGCCATCCAGTCGCCACGCAGCGGTAGCATCCAGTCGTGCTGCTGCACGCGCACGTAGCCGTGCAGCGTTTCCCAGCGGCTTTGCCAGTGGTCGGGGCCGGAGTTTTGCCAGCCCGGCAGGATGAGAACGGTCGTCGTTTGCACGGACTTCACATCGCAGCGATGCGCGTCACCATCTCCTGCGCAAAGGCCACAAAAGCCTGCGCCCCTTTGGAGGATGGGTCGAACACCACGCCGGGCAAACCATAACTGGGGGCCTCGGCCAGGCGCACGTTGCGCGGAATGACGGAGTCAAACACCTTGTCGCCAAAGTGGGCCTTGAGCTGGTCGCTGACCTGCTGCTGCAATGTAATGCGTGGGTCGTACATGACGCGCAGCAAGCCGATGATTTGCAGGTCGTCGTTGAGGTTGGCCTTGACCTGCTTGATGGTGTTGACCAGATCGGTCAGCCCTTCGAGCGCAAAGTACTCGCACTGCATGGGCACAATGACGCCATGGGCGCAGCACAGGCCGTTCAGCGTCAACATCGACAGGCTGGGTGGGCAGTCGATCAGCACGAAGTCGTACTCGGCGTCGACCGCGGCAATGGCCTGCTTCAGACGCTTCTCGCGCCGCTCCACTTCCACCAGTTCCACCTCGGCACCGGCCAGTTCGCGGTTGGCACCCAGAATGTCGTAGCTGCAGCCACCGTCCCTGAGCTTGTCGCTTTGCGTGCGCGCCTCGGCAATGGAAGCCGATTCCAGCAGCACGTCGTACACCGTGAGTTCGAGCTTGCGCTTGTCCACGCCGGAACCCATGGTGGCATTGCCCTGGGGATCCAAGTCAATCATCAGCACCCGCTGCCCGACCTTGGCCAGTCCGGCGGCCAGGTTGACGGTGGTGGTGGTTTTGCCGACGCCACCTTTTTGGTTGGCAACGCAGAAGATTTTGGCCATGGGGGTGCTCAGAGGGAAGGGATAGAACCGTGGGGCGTCAATGTTTCACGTGGAACAGCGCAACGCCGCCCTAGCGGGACACCGCCAGTTTGATGCCAAAGCCAATCAGGAACAGACCGGCGATCTTCTCCAGCACCCGCGACACCATGGGGTTGGCGCGGATGCGCTCGGCCAGGAAGTGGGTCAGCAGCACCGACGTCAGCCCATACACAAAAGTGATAGCCGCAATCGTGGTCGCCATAAAGCCATAGGTCAGCAGACCCTGCTGGCGCACCGGATCGACAAACAGAGGAAAGAACGCCATGTAAAACAGGATGGCTTTGGGGTTGAGCAGCGTGATCATCAGGGCCTGGCGGAAATAGTGACCGGCCGTGATGTTCAACACCGGTGCCGCACCAGCTTTGGCCAGTAGCATCTTCGCGCCCAGCCACGCCAGGTAGGCAGCGCCCAACCATTGCACCGCATGGAAGGCATCCGGGTAGGCCGCCAGCAAGGCCGCCACACCGGCCACCGCCGACCACATCAGCACCTGGTCTCCGGCGATCACGCCCATGGTGGCCGCCAGACCCCCCCGAATTCGACCCTTGCTGGTGGATGTGATCAGGGCCAGATTGCCGGGTCCAGGGATCAGCAGGAAGACGATGATGGTGACGACAAAAGTGCCGTAGTCGGTGACGCCGAGCATGGTGGAGTTCTTTCTGGGGAAAGTGCGAGTTTACGTTGGATTTTTGGGGGACCGGTTTTGCGGTGTTCTTGCGTTGAAGGCACTGCGTTCGGACTTCCGTTCGCTTGCACGCAGCAGGCGCGGGGCGTACGTTTTGCTCCGTGTCCCCCGCCCGCTGCGCGGGCTCCCCCTTTACCTGCGCAAAACGCACACCCCACGCCTGATGCTGGAGGTTTTCGTGCGCATCGTCTGGCATACCGATATCACTGGAGGGACTCAACTACGAATGGTATTTCTCTCTCAGTTCGGCACAGACCAGACACCGCAGGATAGGTCGGGTTGCGCGTTCTGCGTAGGTAAAGGAGGAGCCCGCACAGCGGGCGGGGGACACAAAGCAGAACGCGTGACCCGACCTACCCCCTACACCCGCCATGCAAGCGATAAATGAACCCTAGACCTTTTTGCGCATCCAAACAATGCACCGCTCCGCGTCCAGCCCCGGCACGACCAGTTGTTCCACGTGAAACACCTCGACCGAAGAAGGCAGCGTCGCGATTTCATCCTCCGGATGCTTGCCCTTCATCGCCATCCAGACGCCATGCCCCGCCAGCGCCGCGCCCGACCAATTGGTGAAATCGACCAAAGACGCAAAGGCGCGCGAGCTCACCACGTCGTACGACTCGGTCAATGACTCCACCCGCGCATGCAAGCCCCGCAGATTGGGCAACCTCAAACTCACCGCCACCTGCTGGATAAAAGCCGCCTTCTTGGCCACCGTGTCCACACAATGCACCACGACGTCCGGCCGACAAATGGCAATGACGATACCCGGCAACCCTGCGCCGGAGCCTACATCCAGCAAACGAACGGGCATAGATAACGAACCCAACGCCTGCAATTGCCTATCCAGCGGACTGATCGCAGCAACGCTGTCCAGCAAATGGTGCGTCAGCATCTCCGCCGGGTCGCGGACCGCGGTCAGGTTGTAGACCTTGGTCCACTTCTGGATCAAGTCCAAATAGTCCAGCAACTGCTGTACCTGCGCATCGCTGTGCGGCAAGCCCAACTCGACCAAGCCTTGGCGCAGACCAGTATCCAATGCGTGCGCCATCAAGCGGGCACCCCAGAGGCGTCCGCTGCGGCCACCGCCGCAAAGCCGCGGAAGTTGCCCTTCTTCAAATGGATCAACAGCAGTGAGATGGTCGCCGGTGTGATGCCCGACATGCGCGAGGCCTGGCCCAGGGTTTCTGGGCGCTGTTTGCTCAGGCGCTGGCGGGCCTCGATGCTCAAGGCCGTCACCTGCAGGTAGTCAAGATCATCCGGCAAGCGCAAGTTTTCGTAGTGCGCTGCGCGCTCCACCTCGTCGTTCTGGCGGTCGATGTAGCCAGAGTATTTGGCGGCGATCTCCACTTGTTCGATGACTGCCACCACAAACACATCCTGAGCCAATTCTTCTGCCGTAGCCGCAACCCCCTCATCTGTTTCACGTGAAACAACCGGCAGCACCGGAAAGTCCGCATGGGCATAGCGCCCGTCGTCCAGAGACATCAGGGCGGCGTAGCGGATATTGGGGCGGCGCAACAGATCCGCCAGGTTGTATTCATGCTCTATTGCCTTGCCTAGCACGCGCTCGGATTCGCAGGCCGCCAGGTTCTTGGGGCTGACCCAGATGCTGCGCAGTCGCTCTGTTTCACGTGAAACAGCATCTCGCTTACGGCAGAAGGCATCCCAGCGCGCGTCGTCCACCAGACCCAGCTTTCGACCGGTTTCGGTCAGACGGGCATCGGCATTGTCCTCGCGCAGCTGTAGCCGGAACTCGGCTCGACTGGTGAACATGCGGTAGGGTTCGGTCACACCCTTGGTGATCAGGTCGTCGACCAGGACACCCAGATAGGCTTCATTGCGGCCGGGCACCCAGGTGTCCGATCCCCAGCCGGCGGATTGGGCTGCCGGGGCTCCGGCCTGCAGCGCGGCATTCACGCCGGCAAACAATCCCTGCGCCGCCGCCTCTTCATAGCCGGTCGTGCCATTGATCTGGCCGGCAAAGAATAGGCCGTTGATCTGCCGCGTCTCAAAGCTGCTCTTCAACGAGCGCGGGTCAAAATAGTCGTATTCGATCGCGTAGCCCGGGCGCAGGATGTGCACGTTCTCCAGCCCGGCCATGCTGCGCACCAGGTCGTACTGAATGTCAAACGGCAGGCTGGTGCTGATGCCGTTGGGGTAGTACTCGTGCGTGGTTAGACCCTCAGGCTCCAGAAAGATCTGGTGGCTGTCCTTGTCGGCAAAGCGGTTGATCTTGTCTTCCACGCTCGGGCAGTAGCGCGGCCCCACGCCTTCGATCTTGCCGGTGAACATCGGGCTGCGATCGAAGCCGCTACGGATAATGTCATGGGTGCGTTCGTTGGTGTGCGTGATCCAGCACGGCATCTGCTGCGGGTGCATGTCGAGTCGGCCCATGAAGCTGAAGACCGGCATCGTCGCGCTCATGCCACCGGGCATGCCGTCGCCGGGTTGCTCCTGGCATTTGCTGAAGTCAATGCTGCGGCCGTCCAGGCGCGGTGGCGTGCCGGTCTTGAGGCGGCCCTGCGGCAGCTTCAGTTCCTTGAGCCGTGCACTCAGGGAAATCGCTGGAGGATCGCCCGCCCGGCCCGCTGCGTAATTGTTCAGCCCGACATGGATCTTGCCGTCCAGAAACGTACCGGCCGTCAGCACCACGGTCTTGGAGCGAAAGCGGATGCCGACCTGGGTCACGGCACCCACCACGCGGTCGCCCTCCACCATCAGATCATCGACCGCCTGCTGGAACAGCCACAGATTGGGCTGGTTTTCCAGCATGCCGCGAATGGCGGCCTTGTACAAAATGCGGTCGGCCTGGGCCCGCGTCGCGCGCACGGCCGGGCCCTTGCTGGAATTGAGAATCCGAAACTGAACGCCCGACACATCGGTAGCCAGCGCCATGGCACCGCCCAGCGCATCCACCTCTTTCACCAGATGACCCTTGCCAATGCCGCCGATGGACGGGTTGCAACTCATCTGCCCCAACGTCTCGATGTTGTGGCTTAGCAGCAGTGTCTTGCAACCCATGCGGGCAGCCGCCAGCGCAGCCTCGGTTCCGGCATGGCCGCCGCCAACGACGATGACATCGAATTCTTGTGGGTAGAGCATGGTGTTCGTTTCGGGCGCTCGGCAATCCGCGTTCGCCAGTGGGGAGAGACCTCGATTTTACCGGCTGCCTGGTTTTTTGGCACGGGAGGAGAATTCACCTTGGCTGGCTGCGTGCTTGGGTGGATCGGTTGGGCTGCACGTTTTGCTGCGTGTCCCCCGGCCATGCAAGCATGGCCTCCTCCTTTACCTCCGCAAAACGCACAGCCCAACAGATCTTGCGTAGCGTGTAGGTTGCCCTACAAATGGCAGACAGCCCGTTCACCACCAAACTCCAGCGACAGGAAAGGCGCGCGTGTTTTGCGCAGGTAAAGGAGGAGCCCGCATAGCGGGCGGGGGACACGGAGCAAAACACCCACGCCTTGCCTGCCGCGGGCGAGAGAAGAAGAACCCACACTCAACTGAATTGGCGACAATATGCCCATGACCAAACTCCTCGTTTTCGCGGGCAGCACCCGCCAACTCTCCTTCAACCGCCAACTCGCCAACGTCACCGCCGCCATGGCACGGGCCGAGGGTGCGGATGTCACCCACATCGAACTGAGCGACTTCGACATCCCGCTGTACAACGCCGACCTGGAAGCCCGTGGCACGCCACCCGACGTGATGCGCCTCAAAGCCATCGCCTACGACCACCCGGCCTGGATCATCTGCTCCCCCGAGTACAACGGCTCCTACACCGGCCTGCTGAAAAACACCGTCGACTGGATCAGCAGCCCCGTCAAGGGCGACCCCGTCTGGTCCGACGGCGACCGCTCCATGCGTGGCAAGATCGTCGGCCTGATGAGCGCATCGAACGGGGCTTTGGGTGGCCTGCGTTCGCTGAGCCACCTGAACCCGCTGATGGCCAATGCCCAGTGTTGGGTTGCACCCAAACAGTTTGCGCTGAGCCGGGCCGGTGATGCGTTTGATGAGAATGGCGAACTCAAGCTGCCCGCCCAGCGCGACAACGTGCTGGCAGTGGTGAAGCAGGTGCTGTGGGCCGCCCAACGGTTCGCATAGAAATACGGCCTCAGCCCTCAAGCCAACGCACCGGCTCGCTCCAGCTCTGCCAGCGACACAATATCGATGCGGCCATAGCCCAGGGTCAGCACACCGGCGCGCACTAGCGCTTTCAATTCTTTGGACAGGGTTTGCCGGGTGATGCCAAGCATCATCGCCAGCGCCTCCTGCGACACCGCAACACTCGCCCGCGCATCGCTGGCCATGGTGGCGTCGCCACGCGCCAGGGTCAACAGGCGCCGTGCGATGCGGGTCCGGGTGGAGCGCAACATCGCGTCTTCGACCAGGCCATAGAGCACCCGCACGCGGCCACACAACAACCGTCCAATGCCGCGGGCAAAGGCATTGCGTTGCATCAGCCGGTTGAATGCCGGCTGATTGATGAGCAGCACCACACTGGCCTGCACCGCCATCACATCGTGCGGTCGGGGCAGGCCATCCATCAACGAGGCCTCGCCAAACCAGTTCCCCGCCTCCACCACCGACAGGATGCCTTCGCGCCCATCCTCGCCCACCGTGGACACCTTGAACCCACCCTGCACCACGCCAATAAACCCCCCCACCGGATCGCCCTTGCGGTACAGCATCTCGCCCGCGCGCAGCGTCACGCGGTCGGCCACTGCGAGCATAGCCCGGCGCTCGGCCAGGGGCAAGGCACCAAACCAGGGGTTACGCGACATGGTGGCCAGCAGTTCTTCTTTTGGGGTTTGCATCCATTTCTTCCCGGTGATTACCCTAAATTGTAAATTTTTTAACAGTCTTGGGGGCACGCCCGGGTTAACGTGGCAGACCACTCAATCTGGACCACCAAAGGCCACAACCATGCACATTCCGTCGCTCAAAGACAAAGTCAGCCCCGAAGAGTGGCAGTTGCGTGTCGACCTGGCGGCCTGCTACCGGATGGTCGCGGCCTACGGATGGAGCGATCTGGTCTTTACCCACATCAGCGCACGCATTCCTGGACCCGACCACCACTTTCTGATCAACCCCTACGGGTTGATGTTTGACGAGATCACCGCCAGCAGTCTGGTCAAGGTCGACCAGCACTGCAACAAAGTCATTGATTCGCCATTCCCGGTCAACCCGGCCGGTTTTGTCATCCACAGCGCCGTGCACGAGGTGCGTGAAGATGCCGGTTGCGTGCTGCACACCCACACCCGTGCCGGCGTGGCGGTCAGCGCCCAGCAGTGCGGCGTCTTGCCGCTCAGCCAGCAGTCGACCTTTGTGCTGGCCTCACTGGCCTACCACGCCTACGAAGGAGTGGCCATCCGCGATGACGAGAAGGCGCGCCTGCAGGCCGACTTAGGCGCCGCCAACTTCCTCATGCTGCGCAACCACGGCCTGCTGACCGTGGGCAAGACCATTGCCGATGCCTTCCTGTCGATGTACATATTCGAATCCACCTGCCAGATCCAGATTGGCGCGCAGGCCGGTGGCGCACTCACCCACGTCGACCCGCGAATCGTCCACGGCGTCGCCGAGTCCATGCGCGTGCAAACCGGTGGCCTGGGCGGTGCCTTCGTCTGGCCCTCCCTGATCCGCAAGGCCGACCGCCTGGACCCCAGCTACAAAACCTAAGCACTGAAAGAAACCCGCACTATGTCCGCCATTCCCCTGCACTCCATTGCACCCACTGACGCTGTCCGCAAAGAGCTAGAAGACACCCTCAAGCTTCAACGCGATGCCTTTCTGGCGCATCCGTACCCCAGCTTTGCCGAACGCAAGGCCGACCTGCTCAAGCTCAAGGCGTTCGTCGTGGACAACCGGGACGCCATCGTCGACGCCATCAGCAAGGACTATGGCAACCGCTCGCGCCACGAGTCGCTGTTCGCAGAAATCTTCAGCATCATTGACGGCGTCACCCACACCATCAGCAACCTGAAGGTCTGGATGAAGCCGCAAAGTCGCCACATAGATCTGAAGAACTTTTTTGGCGCTTCGAATCGCGTGATTCCACAGCCCCTGGGAGTGGTCGGCGCGATCATTCCCTGGAACTTCCCGATCTGGACCAGCTTTAACGGCCTGATCTGCACGTTTGCAGCGGGCAACAACTCCATGGTCAAGATGTCGGAAAACTCGCGCAACATCGCGGCCCTGCTGATGGAGAAAATTCCAGCCTACTTTCCCCGTGAAAAGCTGGCCTTTTTTGATGAAACCGGTGGCGTTGGCGTGGAGTTTTCCAAGCTCAAGTTCGACCACATCATTTTCACCGGCTCGGGCCAGACGGGTCGTTCCGTGATGGCGGCGGCCGCCACCAACCTGTGCCCGGTAACGCTTGAACTAGGCGGCAAATCTCCGGCCATCCTGTTCGACGACTTTCCCATGCGAAAGGCTGCCGAACGGCTGCTGTTTGGCAAGTGTTTTAACGCCGGTCAGGTGTGCACCACCGTCGACCATCTGTACGTGCCCGAGGCCAAAGTGGCGGGCTTTGTGGAGATGGCCAAAGAAATTGTGACAGGTCGCTATCCGACGCTGGACACGCCAGACTACACCTCCATCATCGATGACCGGGCCTTCAATCGCATCACCAAGGCCCTGCAGGACGCACAGGAGCGCGGCGCCACGTTGGTGCAACTCATTCCCGGCAAACCCTGGGACAAAAAGACCCGCAAGATTGCGCCGCACGTGGTGCTGAACGCGCCGGCCGACTGCGAGTTGCGCACCCGCGAGATTTTTGGCCCCGTCCTGCCTGTCATCGGGTATTCCCACATTGATGAGCCCATCCAAACCATCAATGCCGGCCCCCGCCCATTGGCGTTGTACCCCTTCAGCAACAAGAAGAAACAGGTGCACCACCTGATCACCCACGTCATGTCGGGTGGCGTCACCGTCAACGACGGCATCCTGCACACGGCCCAACACGACATGCCATTTGGTGGTGTGGGCGACAGCGGCATGGGCCATTACCACGGCTACGAAGGCTTCGTCACCTTCTCCAAAATGCGCCCGGTGTTCTACCAGGCGCCGTTCAGCGCGATCAAGTTCATGTACCCACCGTACGGAAAATTTGCCACCAAGTACCTCGACTTTTTGACCAAATAATAACCTTGCGGGACAGATCTTCAGCTCTGTCCTCAACTGACCAGAAAAACCAATGACCCACTACGGACCACCCCACCTGCAGCGCAGGACTTTTCTCAAACTCGGCATTGCTTCCGCGGTGGTGCTGGCCGTCGCCGGTGGCGCCGTGGCGCTGATCAAGCCCGGCCTGGTCGACGGCAAACTCAGCCCCTCCGCCCGGCTGGTCTACACCCGCGTGGCACAGGCCTTGCTGGCCGGCACCCTGCCCCGTGACGCGCAAGCCCAGCAAAAGGCCACGGACGCGCTGCTCAATCGCGCCGATGTCTTCTTCGCCGGCCTGCCCAACCATGTCCAGGCCGAGCTGTCCGAACTGCTGGGTCTGCTGGCCACCGCAGCCGGCCGGCGCGGCCTGGTGGGGCTGTCGGCGTCGTGGGAAGACGCCACGGTGCCCGAGACCACCGTTGCCCTGCAAGGCATGCGGGTGTCCAGCATGGCTTTGAAAGTGCAGGCCTACCAGGGGCTGCACGACATTGTTTGCGCGCCCTACTTTTCTGGCGATGAGTCATGGGCCGTGCTGGGGTATCCCGGCCCCCAAGCGGTCTGAAACCCCGGCCGATCGACACACCTCAAAAAATTTCCGAGAAAACACCACCCATGAGCAACATCTCCGATCCCATCCTGGAAGGCCTGAAGCGCGGCTGGAAAGTGCTTGGCGGCAAACACGGCGCGCTGCCCGCGCGCATCGAATGCGACGTGGCCATTATCGGTTCCGGTGCAGGCGCCGGCATCACAGCAGAGCTGTTGACCAAGGCCGGCTTGAACGTCGTCATCGTCGAAGAAGGCCAGCTCAAAACCAGCACCGACTTCAAGCAGCGTGAACCCGAGGCCTATGCCTCGCTGTACCAGGAGTCAGCCGGACGCAAGACCAAGGACAAGGGCATCACCATCCTGCAGGGTCGTAGCGTCGGCGGTACCACCACGGTCAACTGGACCAGCTCGTTTCGCACACCGCCCGATACGCTGAAATTCTGGCAGGACAAATTTGGCCTGAAGGACTACACCGTCGAGGCCCTGGCGCCCTACTTTCAGGACGCGCAAACCCGCCTCAACATCGCCCCCTGGGCCGTGGCCCCCAACGAGAACAACGAGCTGCTGCGCCGCGGCGCGGCCAAACTCGGCATTGCCTGCGAAGTGATTCCGCGCAACGTCAAGGGCTGCTACAACCTGGGCTCCTGCGGCATGGGCTGCCCCACCAACGCCAAGCAGTCCATGCTGGTCACCACCATCCCCTTTGCGCTGGACCACGGTGCGACACTGCTGGTGGAAACCCGCGTCGAACAGCTGAAGATCGAAGGTGGCCGCATTACCGGCATGCAATGCATTGCCGTAAAACCCAATGCAGCCCCCGTCAATACGGCGGGGCCTGCTACAACTATCGTAGCAAAACACTATGTGCTGGCCGGTGGTGCCATCAACTCACCTGCGCTGCTGCTGCGCTCCAAGGCACCGGACCCGCACAAGCTGCTGGGCAAACGCACCTTCCTGCACCCAGTGGCCATCACGCTGGCGGTCATGAAGGACACCGTGGCGGCGTGGACCGGCGCGCCGCAGTCCATCTATTCCGACCACTTCCTGCACACCCAGCCCGTCGACGGGCCCATCGGTTACAAGCTCGAAGTCGCGCCGCTTCACCCCGTGTTCTTTGGCGCCAACCTGCCTGGCTTTGGGGAAAAACAGGCCGAATTGTTCCGCCAGTACCCCAATGCCAACGTGATGCTGGCACTGATGCGCGACGGCTTTCACGAACAGGCCGCGGGCGGTACGGTGGAGTTGCGCGGCGACGGCTCACCGTTGCTGGACTACCCGCTGACCGACTATGTGCTCGAAGGCGCACGCCGCTCCATGCTGGCCATGGCGCAAATCCAGTTCGAGGCGGGTGCCACGATGGTCTACCCCGGGCACGAAATGGGCGAAGGCACCAGCACCTGGCTGGCCACCAAGGCGGCCATCGAGGCCCTGCCCATGAAACCACTGCTCACCAAGATCGGCTGTGCCCACGTCATGGGCGGCTGCGGTCTGGGCGGCGACGACAAACTGGGCGTGACCCGCCCAGACGGCGTGCATTGGCAACTGGAAAACCTGTCCATCCACGATGGATCCCTCTTCCCCACCAGCATCGGAGCCAACCCGCAACTGTCCATCTACGGCAGTGTCAACCGCCTGGCGCAAGGCTTGGCCAAACGGCTGACCAGCAAGGCAGTGACGCTGGCCTGATTCCATCCCCGCATGCATGCACAGCCTCGTCCTGCGAACCTTTGCTGCACCGGTTGAACTGCGCACGCCGCGGATGCTGCTGCGCCAGTGGAAGGACAGCGACGGCGACGCCTGGGCCGCGATGAACGCAGACCCCGAGGTTCGCCGTTATTTCCCCGCGGTGCTGAGCCGCGCAGAGGCCCAAGCTGAGGCCGATCGCATCCGGGGAGCTATCTCGCAGCGGGGCTGGGGCATGTGGGCGCTGGAGATTCCCGGCGTCCACCCGTTTGCCGGTTTCGTTGGCCTGAGCGTGCCGGGCTTTGAGGCACCATGGATGCCCGCCGTCGAGATAGGCTGGCGCCTCGCCCCCACCGCCTGGCACCAGGGCTATGCCACCGAAGGCGCCACCGCCGCGCTAGCGTTCGCATTCACCCACCTGGAGCTGCCCCAGGTGGTGGCCATGTCCGTGCCCACGAACACACCCTCGCACAACGTCATGCGCCGCATTGGCATGCTGCGCGACACAGCTGCCGATTTTGACCACCCCCGCGTCCCGGCGGACTCGCCGCTCAAGCGCCACATCCTGCACCGCATCGCAACGCAACAGTGGCACAAGCATCTCGCACAGGCTTAAAAATACCCAATCCGGGGTTATTGAAAATTACCACAAGCCATTCAGGGCTCTAGCCCTCGTGGAATATCAATTGTTTGCTATCCAATAGGTAGCGCATCAAACCAGGCCTGCAACTTTTCCCCATGCAGCGGCTTGCTGGCCAGATAGCCCTGCATCACATCGACCCCCAGCCGGGTAATCGTCTCGCGCTCGGCCTCGGTCTCCACGCCTTCGGCGGTCACCATCAGATCCAGCCCATGGCCCATCTCGGTCATGGCGCGCACCAGCTTTTGCGTGCCGGGGGACTGGTCCAGCTTATCGATGAAGCTGCGGTCGATCTTCAGTTCGCTGACCGGCAGTTTCTGCAAATACGCCAGCGACGAATAGCCGGTGCCGAAGTCGTCAATCGACAGCGGCGTGCCAATGTCGCGCAGCGCGTGGAGCAGGGCCACGCTGTGTGTGGGGTCGTCCATCAGGCCGCTCTCGGTGATCTCCAGGCGCAGGCGCTTGGCGGGCACGCCGCTGACCTCGATCATGCGCGCCACGCGCTCGGGGAAGCCCTTGTGCTGCAGATCGCGGGTGCTCACATTCACGGCAATGCTGAGCTCCGGATGCGTGGGCGCCCACTGGATAAGCGTGCGCAGGGCCTGCTCCAGCATCCAGTCGGTGACCATGGTGATGTAACCGGCCTGCTCTGCAAATGGCACGAATTCGGCCGGCGACACAAAGCCACGGGTCGGGTGCTGCCAGCGCACCAGCGCCTCCGCCCCTACCGCCAGGCCCGTAGCCAGTGAAAACTTGGGTTGTAACCACATTTGCAGCTGCGATGTGGCCACCGCCTGACGCAAATCCGATAGCAGACTCAGGTGACTCAGACGCGCCGCCTCTTGCGCCTCGCTGTGCCAGGCAAATCCCACGGCGGCCCGCTTGGCGCTGTGAAGCGCGACCTCGGCGTTGCGCAGCAGCGTGTCCACCGGCAATGCTATGGCGCCCTGCGCCGGATTGCCAGAGTCAGCAAAGCCATAGGTCAGGCTCAGGTCCACGCTATGTCCGCTGCAGTGCACGGGCTCGCCCATAGCCCGCTCGATGTGCTCGCGCAGGGCCTCGACTGCTACGCGGTCAGGTGCCGAAAACAGCGCCGCAAAGGTGCCGCCCGACAGGCGTGCCACCACTGGCTCAGCACCAATCAGACCGCTAGCTGCTGCCTCCTGCAGGGCCTGACTGGCGCGCTGCGCCGTCTGCTGGATCAGAGTGTCGCCTGTGGTGTAGCCCAGCGTTTCGTTGATCGCCTTGAGGCGTGCCAGATCCATCAGGGCCAGGCAGTTGGGCGGTGCAAGGGTGAGCGCCACCGCATTGAACAGCGCCGTGCGGTTGGGCAGGCCGGTCAAGGGGTCATGGAAGGCCAAGTGTTCGATGTCGCGCTCGCGCTGGGCCACGGCGTCGGTCATGGTGTTCAGCGCCTGGCCCACGCGATCGACCTCCTGTGTGCGGGTCATGGGCACGCGACGGCTGTAGTCCCCGTCGGCGATGCGCTGTGCTGCCACCTCCAGTTGCTCCAGCGGCCCGACCACACTGCGGGTGGTGCGCACGCCCAGCCAGACGGCCAGGGCCACCGCCAGCACCGACAAGCCCGCTACCCACAGCGCAACCCGGTCAAACAAGCGTTGCGCTTCGACCAGTTGCAACTCGATGCGCTCGCGCTCGCGCTGCAGCAAGGCGTTGGACTCCAGCAGCATGGTTTTCAGCGCCGGGTTGACTCGCTCGTTCAACAGCTTCCAGGCGCCAGCGGGGTTGTCACCCTCAATCTCGTCGGCAGTAGCAATGAACGCTTCCGCATAGGCGGCGCGGCATTCCACTAGGCGCTTCAGGTTTTGCTCCTGGTCGGCATCCTTCAGGTCGTTGGCCAGCGACTCGACGATGCCGTCAATGCGCCGGTTGCGCTCGTCGACATCGGCATACTCCGCAACACGGCTGGCACGCGGTGCATTGATCAGCCGGATCAAGGCATTGCCAACGCCCTCGGTCTGCAAGGACAGCGCCTGCACCCGCAGCAGGCGCTGCATGTCGCCGGTGGCAAAGCGCTGGGTCACGCCGGTGATGTGGTGAATCTGAAAAATCGCCTGAGCCAGAGCCACCAGCATCAGCACGACCAGCACGCCAAAGCCCAGCGCCAGCCGCCAGCCGATGCGACGCGGCCACCCCAGCCGGGAGCCGGGTAGCGCCTGCGAGGTTTTGCGTGGCGTTTGTGCGTCCATGGTCAAGTGTCCGCCGTCCGCACCGCCAGCACAAGCCCGGATTGCACGGCCATCGGCAGCCATTGGCCAAAGTCCAGCGTGCTCGCCCCATCCGGCGTCTCCAGCGCCCGGGCCAGAGACTCGCCCGACAGCAGCGCCTGCAGCACCCCGGTCTCACCGGCCAGCGTCAGCCGCACCCGAGGACGCAAACCGGCACGCCACACGACCGCGTCCTGCGCCACCCCCGCACGCAGTTGCGCGCCAGCCTCTTCCAGGCTGGGGCTGGCCTCCAAATGGGCGCCCAGGATGCTGGCGATCGGCCAGGCACTGCACACGACGGTGCAGCCCGGCGCCAGCACCAGGCGCAGCTGCGCCGGATCGTGCGTGGTCAATAGCGCCAACGTCGTCAGATCCGACGGCTGATCCGGCGCACCCGCGCACTGGTGCAGGGCCCACTCGGCGCGGGCCACGTCGGGAAGATACGGTTCGTCTTGCAGCTGCGCGCTGGTTTGCACAAACGCGCCCAGCGCGTCGCCCCAGCACGCAATGTCGCCCCGCACCGGTGGCTGGGCGTGCCACAGCGCCCGGGCCAGGTCGGGAAAACTCTCGTCTCCCAGCAGCTGCGCCACCACCGGATAGGCAGCCCTTAGGGCGCGCTCGGCCAGGGCGTGGCCATTGGCCTGGTACGCTTTTAGCCCTCTGGCCCTCGGATCTATTGCACAAGTAGCTATCTTTTGCATAGCGCTCTCTGCCGGCCAAACCAGCAACGCCTCCAGCAACGCCTGCTGTTGAACGGCCAAGGTGCTCACACCGGTACCCCCAAGGACGGCCTTGAAGAAGAGACAGGGGAATCAGAGCTTAGGACCTCGGCGCAGTTCTGGCGTGCGCGGTCGGCCTCATCCAGCAGCACGTCCAGTACCGGCACATCGGTATCCCACTCGATCAGCGTCGGCACGGCACCAAAGCGGGCTTTGGCGTGCCGGTAGAGCGTCCACACCGCATCGCTAACGCGGCTACCGTGGTCGTCGATGACGATGTCGCCTTCGGGCTCGTGCAAGTGGCAATGGCCGGCCAGGTGGATTTCCCCTACCGCGTCGGGCGCTATGGCATCGAGCCAATCGCGGCAGCTTTGCAGCGGGTCCGCGGCCTGGCCCTCGCGCACCTGCGCATTCAGGGCATTGACATAGATATTGTTCACATCGACCAGCAAGCGGCAACCAGTGCGCCGGGCCAGCGCTGTCAAAAATTCGGTCTCCAACCAGACGCGTTCCTCGCCCACCGCCGGCCATCGCAGATAAGCCGACAGGTTTTCAACCAGAAAGACCCGCTGCAAGCGGTCCTGCACCCGGCTCACGTTGGCGCACAGCACATCCAGAGATTCGGTAGTGAAGGGAAGGGGCAAGAGATCGGCGGCGTGCGCCATTGCGCCTTGATACGGACCGCGTGCAAACGACGCATGGTCGCTGACCCGAACGGGCTCTATCCGCTGGACCAACCGCGCCAGTTGGTCCAGGTGCCAGTCATCCAGGCCTGAGGCCGACCCCAGTGACAGACCCACCCCGTGCAGGCTGATGGGGTAATGGGCGCGGCCCTGTTCCAGCACGGTCAGAGCCGCGCCACCCTGGGCGAAAAAATTCTCGGAGTGAACCTCCAGAAAATCCAGCACGGGCTGGCGCTCCAGAAGTTCACCGTAGTGGGGGTGCCGCCAGCCAATGCCCACGCTGGCAAGCGAGGACACAGGGCTTGCACGCACGGTGCATCAGCCCTTCTTGGCCATCTTTGCTTCTTCCAGCGACAGACCCTTCATGCTCTTGCAGGTGCCCTTGGCCACGTATTTCCATTCCATTTTGTCCATGTCCACCTTGGATTGACCAGCACAGGAATGGGTGCCATCGACACTAGCGCAGTCATTCTGACCGGCCTTGGCAATACCGAAACACTTTTCTTTCTCTTGCGCAGCAGCGGGCACCGCTACCATGGACAGAGACATCACAGCAGCTGCAGTCGCAGCGATCAGGGCACGTTGGGTCATTTTGAAACTCCTAGAGTGGACAGGTTAAAGTGGAACCAGCGGGCGCTTGCCGAACACGCAACCCAGTTGCTGGTTACGGTTTAGTCTGGTACGCGGGGCTATTCTTACAGTGTTGGGGGAAAAAATCTCACATGACCGGTTTTGAACAACAAATTGTGGCGCTACAGGATTACCTGTTGAAGTTCGCACGCCTGCAACTGCGCAATGACGCCTGGGCCGAAGACGCGGTGTCGGAGACCGTCCTGGCCGCGCTGGCCAAACCCCAGTCCTTTGGCAACCGCTCCCAGCTGAAAACCTGGCTAGTGGGCATCCTGAAACACAAAGTAGTTGACGCCTTGCGCCACCACCACCGGGAAGTCAGTGGCCTTGACAGTTCCGAAGACGAAAGGGCCGAGCCCCTGGACGCCATCGCGTTTAAAGTGGACGGCCACTTTGCCGAACAACCGGCCGACTGGGGCAACCCCGAGCAACACACCAGCAGCCAGCAGTTTTTTGAGATTCTGGAGGCTTGCGCCAGCAAGCTGCCTGCGTCCCAAGGGCGTCTTTTCCTGATGCGGGAGTGGCTGGAGCTCTCCAGCGAAGAAATTTGTAAGGAGTTGCAGCTCACACCGACCAACCTCTATGTGCAGTTGCACCGGGCCCGCCTTCGTTTGCGCGAGTGCCTGGAGCTCAATTGGTTCACGAAAGCTAGCGCGTGATGATTCCACTCAACAGAACCTGCCGCGAAGTCGCCGCCATCCTGGTAGCCCGGGAAGACCGCAACCTGGGGCTGTCCGATCGTTTGGCCCTGCGTATCCACATGGCAATGTGCGACGCTTGCCCCAAGTTCGAGCGCCAGATGCTCTCTATGCGCCACGGTCTGCGCCAGTGGCGCAACTACACCGCGCCAGACGATATCGGCCAGAAATAGGCCAATTGTCAAATAAAAAGATTAGGTGAATTTGAAAAACCCCCGCATAATGGTGCAGTATTGCCGAAAATTCGGTGTACGGGTTTGCGGTGATTTACCAGTTTCGCGTCTGCTTTAAGTCTTCATTGGTTTGTTGATTGCGGGTTTGGACACCATCGCGTTTTGAGAGTTAGTTTTTGAGGAGTCCTTACATGGGCAACAAACTTTACGTGGGCAACCTGCCCTATTCCTTCCGTGATGAAGACTTGCAACAAGCGTTTGCAGCCTACGGTTCCGTTTCCAGCGCCAAAGTCATGATGGAACG
>CAINUX010000200.1 GCA_903853895.1 uncultured beta proteobacterium
CAAACAGTTCTACCACATCGGTTTTGCGGCCGACACGCCTAACGGGCTGATGGTGCCGGTGATCAAGGACGCCGACAAGAAGGGCATCTTCCAGATCAGCCAGGAAATGGGCGAACTGGCCAAGAAGGCTCGTGACGGCAAACTGAGCCCGGCCGAAATGTCTGGCGCCAGCTTCACCATCTCCAGCCTGGGTGGCATTGGCGGGCGCTACTTCACGCCCATCATCAACGCGCCGGAGGTCGCCATCCTGGGCGTCTGCAAGAGCCAGATGGAACCGGTGTGGGACGGCAAGGCCTTCCAGCCGCGCCTGATGCTGCCGCTCTCGTTGACCTGGGACCACCGCGTCATCGACGGAGCTGCCGCTGCACGTTTCAATGTCTACCTGGGCCAAATTCTGGGCGACTTCCGGAGGGTTCTACTGTGAGCATCATCGAAATCAAAGTGCCCGATATCGGCGACGTCACCGACGTCAGCGTCATCGAACTGATGGTCAAGGTGGGTGACACCATCAAGGCCGAGCAAAGCCTGATCACGGTGGAGAGCGACAAGGCCTCCATGGAGATTCCAGCATCCCAAGGCGGCGTGGTCAAAGAACTCAAGGTCAAGTTGGGCGACAAGGTGAGCGAAGGCTCCGTTGTACTGATGCTGGAAGTGGCCGGTGCGGAAACAGTCGCTAGCCCCGCAGCACCCAGTTCTTCTACGTCAAATCAGCCTGTAGCCCTCGTGGAGTCTACTCAGGCTGCTTCCAAAACAGTAGCGACTGCATCTGTTGCGCCAGCTGTCACTGCACCCGCTGGCGCCAGCTACGCCGGCACGGTGGACATGGACTGCGACGTGCTGGTGTTGGGCGGTGGCCCCGGCGGCTATTCGGCCGCCTTCCGCGCGGCCGATCTGGGCTTGAAGGTCGTCATTGTCGAGCGCTATGCCACCTTGGGTGGCGTCTGCCTGAATGTGGGCTGTATCCCCTCCAAGGCACTGCTGCACGTGGCCGCTGTGATGGACGAAGTGTCACATATGGCCGACCTGGGCGTTGACTTTGGCGCGCCTGTCGTCAACATCGACAAACTGCGCGGCCACAAGGAAAAGGTCATCGGCAAATTGACCGGTGGTCTTGCAGCCATGGCCAAAATGCGCAAAGTGACTACCGTGCGCGGGTACGGCCATTTCGTCGGTGCCAACCACCTGGAGGTGGAAGAAACCACGGGTACCAGCCAGGAGAAAACCGGCGGCAAAAAGGTTATTGGCTTCAAGAACGCCATCATCGCTGCCGGTAGCCAAGCCGTGCGCCTGCCCTTCATGCCCGAAGACCCGCGCGTTGTGGACTCCACTGGCGCTCTGGCGCTGAAGGAAGTCCCCAAACGCATGCTGATCCTGGGCGGCGGCATCATCGGCCTGGAAATGGGCACCGTCTACAGCACGCTGGGCGCACGTCTGGACGTAGTGGAAATGCTCGACGGCCTGATGCAGGGCGCGGATCGCGACCTGGTGAAGATCTGGCAGAAGATGAACGCCAAGCGTTTCGACAACATCATGCTCAAGACCAAAACGGTAGGCGCACGCGCCTTGCCCGAAGGCATCGAGGTGACATTCGCGTCGGCCGAGGAGGGCGGCACCGCCCCCGCGCCCCAGGTCTACGACCTGGTGCTGCAAGCCGTGGGTCGTACGCCCAACGGCAAGAAGATCGCCGCCGACAAGGCTGGCGTTGCCGTCACGGACCGTGGCTTCATCAACGTCGATATTCAGATGCGCACCAACGTGCCGCATATCTTTGCCATCGGCGACATCGTGGGCCAGCCCATGCTGGCGCACAAGGCCGTGCATGAGGCGCATGTGGCCGCTGAAGTGATTGCAGGTGAACTGCAAGGCAACAAAGAGTTGGCGGCAGCCGCGTTCAACGCCCGCGTCATTCCATCCGTGGCCTACACCGACCCCGAAGTGGCCTGGGTTGGTCTCACCGAAGACCAGGCCAAGGCGCAAGGCATCAAGGTCAAAAAGGGTCTGTTTCCGTGGAATGCGTCGGGTCGTGCGATTGCCAATGGCCGCGACGAAGGTGTCACCAAGCTGCTGTTTGATGACAGCCCTGAAGCCCACGGCCACGGCAAAATCCTGGGCGGCGGCATGGTCGGCACCCATGCGGGCGACATGATCGGCGAGATCGCACTGGCCATTGAGATGGGCGCGGATGCGGTAGATATTGGTAAGACGATTCACCCGCATCCAACCCTTGGAGAATCCATCGGCATGGCGGCGGAGATTGCGCATGGTAGCTGCACGGATGTGCCGCCGGCCAGGAAATAAGCACGTCGACTGCTGCTGATTCAGTAGTTGACCGCGCAGATCCGGTAAGGGCTGCGCGGTTTTTTTATTGCAAGGCCTGCAACACTGCGGCAGGATTGCGGTCGATGACGTTAAGCAAAACCAGCGAGGCGCCGCTCGGTGAGCGGTCGCCGCGCTCCCAATGGCGCAGCGTAGCGACCGAGAAGCCGAAGCGGGCTGCAAACTGCTCCTGGGTCAGGCTCAGGCGTTCGCGCAGACTGGAAACGTCTACCGCGTGAGGTTGATACAGCTTGATTCCTTCGGTCTTACCGCCTTTGGATTTGCCGTGTGCAATGGCCTCGTTCAGGCCTCGCTTAATGCTATCGAATGCGCGTGTCATAAGTGTTCCTTTCAGGATTCCAGCCAGATTTGAACCAGAAGCTCGACCAGTTCGGCCAATTCATTGCGCTCAGCTTTGCTGATGTTGGCCTGTTCGTTCTTTGCGAATAGGGTGAGCAGGTAAAGAGGCATCAAGTCACTGTGAACGTAATAGATCACCCGCACTCCACCTGACTTTCCCTGAGCGCCCCGTCCCCAACGCAGTTTTCGCACACCGCCAGTGCCTTCCATCAGGCCGCCCGCCTTGGGGTGGGCAGCCAAATAATTAACAATGTCGAAGCGCTCCGCGGCACTCATCAGCGTTTCGGCACGGCGAATGTATTCGGGCAGCTCGGCGATGGTTAACATCGGCCAATTGTAATCCAATGGATTATTAATTGTTGCGTCTGCACAGAGGCAAATGACCGCGTCGCCCTGCAACGGCTGTTGCGCTACCCAAAAGTAGACGAGCCACGCCTTGTGCCACTGGATTTGATCGTTTGCATTGCCGCGTGGTGCCGCCGGGTAACGATGTCACACCCACGCCCGAACCAGTGCAGCCCAAGCGTGCAGCGCACTACCTGTGGGCCCGCATTGACGAGGTCTTTCCTCTGCTGTGCCCCATATGCGGTGGACAGATGCCGCAGCGGAAGAGGGCGGCACCGCCCCCGCGCCGCAGGTTTACGACCTGGTGCTGCAAGCCGTGGGTCAGCCCATGCTGGCGACATGATCGGCGTGATCGCTTTGGCCATCGACATGGGAGCCGATGCGGTAGACATCGGCAAGACGATTCACGCACACCCGACTCTTGGGGAATCAATCGGCATGGCAGCGGAGATTGCGCATGGGTCCTGTACTGACGTGCCACCGGCGCGGAAGTAGACAAAGACTACTGGATTGCCGCTGAAACGCTACCAATTCAGTAGCTGGCCGCGCAGATTCCGTGAGGGCTGCGCGGCTTTTTTCCTTAAAATGGCTCGGTCGCCGTTAAAGTCGCCAATGGTTGCCCTGCATGGGCCTGTCACGCACGGGCCACACCGGGCAAAGCATTTGCACAACCTCCATGAGGCTCAACCACTCATTGAAGGGGTCAATCCCAGAAGTGGCGTCCAGCGGCGGCTGAAAAGGCACCCCTGCTTCACGCGCCAGCAACACACTCACATCTGTACCGCTTCGCGCCGTTTCAGCATGTGGTTCGGTGTCAGCCGAGAAGTTCATGGAGGAGTTCCGGTTTGTTGAACAAAGCAAAGTATTCACGCAGCTCATCCATGTCAAGCGAAGTGCGGTGTATTTTCAAGAGTGCACGAATGTCGTCCAGGTCACGCGTTCGCGTTGCATCGTTGACGAAGCCTTGCAGTTTGAAGCCTATAAGACCTTCGACGCTGATGATGCGCATACGGCCCATGGGTGTCTCGCGCTCCGATGCTTGCGCCAGTAGGCGGCGCGCAAGGGGACGATGCGCGTAAAGTACATCCAGCCCTTCAGCTGCGCGCACATAGTTGGCGGCGTCTTGACTGCGGTACAGGCACTGGTAACCTAAATCCAGCAACGCATCATGTACCTTATCCGCCGCTTCGGCCTCCACCAGAAAATCCACATCCTTGGTGGCGCGCACCACCTGGTGCGCAACCACCGCCAAACCGCCGATCAAGGCTGGCTCTGTGCCGTTGCGCGCAAACATGGACAGAGCTTCTCGAATTTGTTCGGCCAGGTTGGACATGTCTACAGCGTGAGATGGTGGATGCAAGCATCATAGCGTCCGCCTTGGCGTTAGCACATCAGTTGGCGATTGAGCGTTGCGGCCCCCGCACCGCAGGTGTACGACCTGGTGCTGCAAGCCGTGGGACCCACGACCAATGGCAAGAAGATTGCTGCCGACAAGGCCGGAGTTGCAGTCACAGACCTTGGCGTACAGCGACCCCGAGGACCATGCCGTCGCCCAGGATCTTGTTGTGGGGGGCTGTGGTGACGGAAAAGCTTGCCTCAGATCAGGCCTCGGTGGTTTGATCGGGCAGTAATTTCCCGGCGATGCTCAACTTCCTATGGCAGATTAAGGACTAATTCTTCTAACGGAGATAGAAGGATAGGAGACCGATTGCCATTGCAGGCAATCCACATAAAAAGCCAATCCTTGCCCTGCAAGGAAATACGAAGCTTTCATGTTGTCCACAGGGCAAGGTCAGAAACAGAGGGATTTTGCCGAAGTTGAACAATTTCTGGTGGCGAGCACTGCAAATCAGGGTGCCACTCATTGCGATGGCGATATTTGTTATCGCCATCTGGACGATGTCCTTCTATGCCAGTCAGACGCTGCGTGCGGATATGCAGCACATGTTGGGCGAGCAGCACTTGGCGACGATCAGCGCCATTGCCGAACAGGTGAACCAAGAACTGGTAGATCAGTTCAAATCCCTCGACATCGTTGCTGCAGATATCACACCGGCCCTGATGGGCAAACCAGCAGCATTACAGCTGGCGTTGGAGCAACGTCCCATTTTTCAGCAGTTGTTTAACGGCGGGATCTTTGTTACAGGACCTGATGGCGTTGCGCTGGCTTCGTTGCCCCTGGTCGTAGGGCGGCGTGGGGTTAGTTATATGGACCGCGATTTCATCATTGCCGCGCTCAAGGACGGCAAGGCAACGGTGGGGCGGCCGGTGATGGGCAAGAAGCTGGCAGCACCCATTTTTGTCGTCGCAGTGCCCATTCGCGATGCAATGGGGTTGGTCATAGGTGCCTTGGCTGGCATCACCGACCTGAGCCGACCGAGCTTTCTGGATCATGTGACCCAGCACCGCTTTGGCAAGACTGGAGGCTATCTTCTCAATGCACCGCAGTATCGGTTGATCGTCACCGGCTCCGACAAGAGTCGCATGATGCAACCCTTCCCGGCAGCGGGTATCAACCCCATGCTTGACCGCTACGTCGACGGCTACGAGGGCTATGGCGTTTCTGTCAATTCTCGTGGCGTGGAGGAGTTAACCGCCGCCAAAGGCGTGCCGGTGGCAGGTTGGTTCATGGCCCTGACTCTGCCGACCGAAGAGGCTTATGCGCCAATCCGCACCATGCAGCAGCACATGGAAAAGTCCTTGTTGGGCCTGATCCTGCTGGCGGGGGTCATGTCCTGGCTATTGAGTTCGTGGAAATTGCGACGCGAACTCACTCCGATCCGTGTTGCAGCACGATTATTGGCCAGCGACACCGCTGCCGGCCGATTGCCAAAAGCATTGCCTGTCGAAAAAATGAATGAAGTGGGTGAACTGCTCGACGGTTTCAACCGTTCGATCGCAGTGTTGGCAGAACGGGAGCTTGCAATTAAAGCGCAGGAGGTGTTCAAGCAAGCGATCCTGAATTCGATGGCTGCTGAAATTGCAGTGCTGGATCGTTCGGGGAACATCGTCATGGTGAACGAATCCTGGTGTCGTTTTGCCGCACAAAATGGCATTGAACCCGCCACACAGGCACCAAGCATCAACGTCGGTGCCAACTACCTGGCTATGTGTTCGGCCCAGGGTGATAACAAATCAGGTGGCGAGCCTGACGCCTGTCATGGGATTCGGGCCGTGCTGAACGGAACACTGCCAACTTTCACCTTGGACTACCCCTGCCATTCGCCGCTACACCAGCGCTGGTTCACCATGGTGGTGACCCCGTTGACGCTGGATGGTGGGTTTGGCGCAGTGGTGGTGCACACCGACATCTCTGAGCGCAAACAGGCTGAAACCAACCTGATTGAGAGTAATGAACTGAACCGGGCGGTGACCGATAACGGCCAGGCCTTGATCTGGATCGCCGGTTTGGACAAGGGATGCCACCACTTCAACAAGCCATGGTTGGCCTTTACCGGCAGAACGTTGGAGCAAGAGATTGGCAATGGTTGGGTCGAGGGGGTGCATCCAGATGATCTGCAACGTTGCCTTGACATCTATGTGACGGCCTTTGATCGACACGAAAGATTCAGCATGGTTTATCGCCTGCGTCACCATACCGGCGACTATCGCTGGATTCTGGATGACGGTGCGCCGCGTTTTGACGGTGCAGGTTGCTTTGTTGGCTACGTCGGACACTGTCTTGACATCACTAACATGCGAAAGGCCGAGGATGAAGTTCGCATCGCCGCGAC
>CAINUX010000201.1 GCA_903853895.1 uncultured beta proteobacterium
AAGGCGATCTTGGCGATGCGCTTGCTGGTGGCCAATGGCATGCCGGCTTCGCGGCCATAGCCGTTGACGATGTTGAGCACGCCCGGTGGCAGGATGTCGGCAATCAGCTCGGCCAGAATCAAAATGCTGATGGGGGTGGACTCGGCGGGCTTCAAAACCACGCAATTGCCCGCACCAATGGCGGGGGCCAGTTTCCACGCCGCCATCAGGATGGGGAAGTTCCACGGAATGATCTGGCCTACCACGCCCAATGGCTCTTGAATGTGGTACGCCACGGTGTTCTCGTCGATATTGGAGAGGGCGCCTTCCTGCGCGCGCACGCAGCCTGCAAAGTAGCGGAAGTGGTCCACGGTGAGCGGAATGTCGGCATTCAGTGTTTCGCGGATCGCCTTGCCGTTGTCTACCGTCTCGGCGTAGGCCAGCAGTTCCAGGTTGGCTTCAATGCGGTCGGCAATTTTGAGCAGGAGGTTTGAGCGGGTGGCAGCATCGGTCTTGCCCCAGGCAACCGATGCGGCATGTGCAGCGTCCAGTGCCAGTTCGACGTCTTCAGCAGTGGAGCGCGCGGCCTGGGTGTAGACCTTGCCGCTGATGGGGGTGATGACGTCAAAGTACTGGCCTTTGACGGGTGGCACGAACTTGCCGCCGATGAAGTTGTTGTACTGGGCCTTGTAGGCAATCTTGGCACCGGCGGCGCCGGGGGCAGCGTAAATCATGGAAGGTCTCCTAATCGTTAGTGGGGATGCGCGAATCCGTGCGCCCATGGGACGCACTGGTTTCAGGACCGCTTGATTGCAGGGTGTGTGCCAGCCCCCCAATTCAACCGAAAAATGGGCGAAACAGCCTTGACGCACCACGGCCCGCACCAGCCCGGTTGTTCTGGCTGTACCCACTGCGCCGTGCCGTGGCACAACTTGTCTCAAAATGGAACACTTATGGGTTCAATCCGGGCGAAATGGTGGTGCGCGCTGGCGCACAATGCAGCCCATGCGGCCACTGGCTAGGCCGCACAGCAGGAGATGGCACACCCGTCCCGCTTCCAAAATCAGGAGACAAGGCCCATGCCCACACCCGTTCTTCAGGATCGCTCGGTACCCAGTCAGTTGCGCGAGGCGCGCCGCCAACTGGTGAGCCATGGCCGTTTGCCCACTGACTTGATTCAGACTGATTTGGCACGGTCGTGGCTGCGTTGCTGGGAGGCCGGGCTGCAACCCATGGGCCGCATGCCCGGCGCACCCAATGCCTCAGGCGCGCAGCTGACGCGGGAACTGGAGCGCCAACGCGAACTGGTGGCGCATGCGCGCCCGGTGATGGAGTTTTTGCACGAGCAAACCCGTGGAACCGACAGCATGAGCATTCTGGCCGGCCCCGATGGCATGCTGCTGCACACCCTCGGCGACCCGCAGTTCATTGGCCGCGCCGAGCGCGTGGCTCTGCGCCTGGGCGCCACCTGGCAGGAGCAGTTTCGTGGCACCAATGCCATCGGCACGGCGCTCGCCGATGGGCGTGCAGTGGTCGTGCATGCCCAGGAGCACTACCTGGAGCGCAATGGATTCCTCACCTGTGCAGCCGTGCCCATCCACGATTCCAAGGGCCGCATTTTGGGTGCGCTCGATGTGTCGGGCGACCACCGAGGCTACCACCGCCACACACTGGGCCTAGTGCGCTCGGCCGCCCGCATGATCGAACACCGACTGTTTGACACGCGGCACGACCCACGCCAGTGGAGCGGCCTGCGTCTTCGCTTTCATATGCAACCGGAAGGCATAGGCACTGTAGCCGAGGGGCTGCTGGCACTGACCGAGGACGGCCTGCTTGCCGGCGCCAACGCGGCGGCGCTGGAACTGTTGGACCTGGAATGGTCGAATTTGACCCATACCCGGGTGGATGCGGTGCTGGCCGAACCTCTGGCTTTACTGACGGACTGGGGACAACGGTCTTCGTCCACACCCCATGTCGTGCATACGACGACGGGACAAGCTGTTTGGGTACGGGTAGAAGCGGGCCGGTTGGTACATGCCGCCCGTACCGCTTTGGCAACCGAAATTTGTACTGCGAAACCTGTCGTTGCAGCCGCCGACGCCCTGGCGGTTCTGGACACCGGGGACGCTGTTTTTCAGAGTGCCATTGTGCGGGCCCGCAAGCTCATGGGCAAACCGATTGCCATCTTGCTGCAGGGCGAATCCGGCGTGGGCAAAGAAGTGTTTGCCCGAGCGGCCCACCACAGTGGTCCGCGCCACGACCAGCCCTTCATCGCGGTCAACTGTGCTGCGCTGCCCGAGAACCTGATTGAGGCCGAGCTCTTTGGCTACCAGGGCGGCGCCTTTACCGGGGCTCGGCGCGAAGGCGCGCCCGGGCGCATTCGCGAAGCGCATGGCGGCACGCTGTTTCTGGACGAGATTGGCGACATGCCGCTGTCTTTGCAGGCGCGGCTGCTGCGGGTCCTGCAAGAACGCGTAGTGGTTCCGCTGGGTGGAGGCAAGCCCGTAGCCGTGGATTTTTGCCTGGTGTGCGCAACCCACCGCGATTTGCCGGTGGAGATGCTGGCCGGGCGTTTTCGCGAAGACCTTTACTACCGCCTCAACGGCCTGACGCTGCGCCTGCCACCACTGCGCGAACGCACCGACCTGCACCATTTGCTGCAGCGCGAACTGCAAAGCCTGGTCCCCGAGCGCCCCGTGGCGATCGCACCCGATGTACTGCGGGCCATGAGCCGCTACCGCTGGCCCGGCAATGTGCGCCAACTGTTCAATGCGTTGCGCACAGCCTGTGCATTGATCGATGCCGACGAGGCCACGATTGACTGGAACCATCTGCCAGACGACCTGCTGGTGGCGCTGCGGCCAGGCGCGTCGGCCTTGACCACAGGCACGCACGACGAGGCTGGCGTGCAGACGTCTGACCTGCGCGCCCTGTCACGCACGACGATTGAGCGCACAGTGGCGGATTGCAAAGGCAATCTGTCGGAGGCAGCGCGCTTGCTGGGCATCAGCCGCAACACGCTTTACCGCAAGCGCCGCGCGTAGTACTGGGTCAGGGCCGCGCAACCGCATCCATGCCCAGCGCGCTGGCATCCAGTGCGCCATGCCCTTGTGCAATGAGCTGGTCCATGCGCGCGGCAATGGCGGGCAACGCTGCCAGCGGGCGATCCCCCGCCGTTTCCAGCATCAGGCGCACATCCTTGCGCGCCATGTGCAGCTCGAAGGTGGCGGTAAAGTTTCCCTTGGCCATGTTTGCACCACGCCCGGCCACCATGGCATTGAGGTCCAGCATGCCCAGCAACCTGACGGCGCTTTGCGGGTCCACACCACTGGCTTGGGCCATGGTCAGAATGTCGGCCATCATGGCCGAGACACCAATGATCATGGCATTGCCAAACAGCTTGTTGACTGCTGCCAGATCCGCGCGCTCGCCCATGTATTCAAGCCGCGCGGTCATGGCGGCCAGTTCGATCTGCACGCGCTCGAACAGCGCGCGCGGCCCAGCCACCATCATGGAGCCCTGCGCGTTGCGGGCAGCGGGTGGGCCCATGAACACCGGGCAATGGAGATACGCAACGCCCTGCGCTGCCAAACGCGCGGCACGCGCGGCCGTCAGTTCTGGCAGGGTTGTCGTGTGGTCGATCAGGATGGCATCGGGTGCCAGATTGGGCAAAGCCGCAGCAATAACGTCTTCCACCACCGCATCATCCTTGAGCACCAGGTGCACCCGAGTTGCACCCTGCACGGCCTCTGCTGGCGTTGCAGTGGCCTTGACGCCGAATGGCACCAGCGCCAGAGCCTTGTCAGGTGAGCGGTTCCAGGCCGACACGGAGTCACCGCGTTTGGCTGCAAACTCTGCGAATGCTGCGCCGAGCAGGCCGGTGCCAAGAAATGCGATGGTTGCCATGGTAAAGAATGGGTTGGTTGATCTGAATGCATTATTGCTTCGACTCTTCCGCAAAGCCCCCCCCAGAAATCACAATCATGCCACCGCGCACGGTGAACCTGCGATGATGGGACGCACTCGATGATCCGTGGTGTATATCAATACCGCTAAACTGGCCCCAAACATGAACGATATCGTCGAAGCCCTTGCAGAGCTCAGTAGCTTGCGCGACCGCGAAGCTTTGGACTTCAAATTGGTCGCGCTTCTACGCAAGTTCGTAGCGACCCCGCTGGATGCCATTCGCGTTGTGACAATGGCCGGCGAAGCTGGGGACCAGCGATGGCTCACAGGCGCCTGTCTGCTAGCCGGTCAAACCGAACCGACGCGCGACCGCGTGTGGGTCAACTTCAACACCCTGCCCCGTTCCAGCGACTACCCCGACCGACAAGCCTGTGCCATGGGTAGCGAGATTCAGTATCTCGGCAGCGCGCCGTACTTCACGTTGTTCCCAACCGATCCTGAGAGCAAGGCACCTTCCGTGCTGGAAATTCAAACCGCCGACCGCCTGGATACCAGCGGCGTGAATCTGGTTGTCAACGTGCTCAGGATTTACCGCAACCTTCAGGGACTGCTGGACTATGGAGAGAAGGATTCGCTGACTGAATTGCTCAATCGCAAGACGTTTGACGGCGCATTCATTGCGGCCACACTGCATGATTCGCAGCGGCAAAAGTTGGCAGTGCCGGACCGCCGCTTGGCGCAGGGCGGATCCTACTGGCTTGCGGTGCTCGACATTGACCACTTCAAGCGGGTCAATGACACCCATGGACACCTGATTGGTGACGAAGTGCTGGTGCTCATTGCCCGACTGATGCGCGCAAGCTTCCGCTTTTCAGACCAGCTGTACCGCTTTGGCGGCGAAGAGTTTGTGGTGCTGATGCGGTGTGCCAGTGCGACCGATGCCCTGGGCGCACTGGAGCGTTTTCGGACCAACGTCGGAGCGCGCGAGTTTGCGCAGGCCGGGCGCATCACCGTGAGTGTGGGCTACGCGCCGCTAACGCCCGACGACACGCCAGGTGCCGCTTTCGACCGGGCCGACAAGGCCGTCTATTACGCCAAAGGTCATGGGCGCAACCAGGTTTGCAGCTACCCCGAGCTGGTCGCCAGCGGTGAACTGCAAGAGGCCGTTGAAGAATCACACGCCGTCGATTTCTTCTGATGCGCTGCTTTTAGCGATCTCTCACTTCCCAGCGGATGCCGCATTCGGAAAGAACAATTGTTCTCCGCCGATCCTGTAGCTGGCAATCACCGCCTGCCCAGTGGCCGACACCACCCAATCCACAAACCTCTGACCATCCGCCACCTTGACATGCGGGTGCTTGGCCGGATTTACCAGCATCACACCATATTGGTTGAACAGTTTGGTGTCCCCCTCGACCAGCACCGCCAGGTCACCCCGGTTCTTGAAACTGAGCCATGTACCACGGTCGGCCAGCACATAGGCGCTGGTACCAGATGCCATATTCAGCGCCGGGCCCATGCCGCAGCCGCATTCCTTGTAGCCGCTGCCTTTGGCCTCCAACAGACCGGCCATTTTCCAGAAGCGCAACTCGGCCGCGTGCGTGCCGCTCTTGTCGCCGCGCGAGATAAAGCTGGCGTTGGTGGTAGACAGCTTCTTGAGCGCCTCGACCACGTCTTTGCCACGCGTCTTGGCCGGGTCGGCGGCTGGGCCTACCAGCACAAAGTCGTTGTACATCACCGGAAAGCGCTTCACGGCAAAGCCATCGGCGACGATCTTCTCTTCGGCCACCTGGTCGTGCACAAACAGCACGTCGGCGTCGCCCCTGCGGCCCATGTCCAGCGCTTGGCCAGTGCCCAGCGCCACCACTTTGACATCGATGCCACTGGCCTTCTTGAACTCGGGCAGCAGGTGCGAAAACAGGCCTGATTGCTCGGTGGATGTGGTGGATGCGACCACGATGGTCTGCGCCTGCAGCGTCGTAGATGCTATCAAAACAATAGCTGTATATCCATATTTCACGAGGGCTATAGGTCGACTTTTCATATGAACGTTCATGCAGACTCTCCTTTGACAAACGAATGGGCCGCCGGATACTGCTGTTGCAGCAACGGCCCGCTAAAAAAATCATCCACCGGCAGATCGGCCAGCACGCGGCCCTGCTCCAGGTACAGCACCCGATTCGCCAGGCGCTTCACCTGACCCAGGTTGTGGCTGGCAAAGACCAGAGTCATGGTCTGGCTCTGGTGGGCAAATTCGTGGATCAACGCCTCAACTTCGCGCTTGGCGTGCGGGTCCAGACTGGCAGTGGGCTCATCGAGCAGCAGCACCTGGGGCGAGAGCGCCCAGGCCCGCGCCAGGGCCACGCGCTGCTGCTGGCCGCCCGACAGCGTGCGGGCATTGCGCAGTGCCAGGTCCGTCAGCCCAACCCGGGCCAGTGCTGTGTGGGCCTTGGCCTTGGCCTCTCGCCATGCCAGGCCACGCAACCACAAGCCAAGAGCAATATTGCCCAGCACCGGCATGCGCATCAGATGTGGCCGCTGGAACAGCATGGCCTGCAGCATGGCAGGGTCCCGCAGCACGCGCCCGCCCGTAGGTGCAGCCAGCCCGTGCAACAGGCGAAGCAGTGTGCTCTTGCCGCTGCCGTTGGCGCCCACCAGGGCCACGCGCTCACCCGGCTGGACACCCAGGCTCACGTTGTGCAAAGCACGCACGCCCCGGGCCGCCGGACCAAAGTGCACGCTCGCGCTGTGCAGGTCAAACACATTCTTCATCCTGCGGCTCCCACCGTGATAACCGTCAGGCTGCCGCCTTCTGCCGTCTCGCGCCAAAAGCGCACAGCGGTAATCAGACCATTGAGCAGCAGCACCACACCCAGCAGAACCATACCCAGCCCCAGGGCCAACGGCAGGTCACCCTTGCTGGTCTCCAGCGCTATTGCCGTGGTCATGACGCGCGTAAATCCCTCGATATTGCCGCCCACAATCATCACCGCGCCAACCTCGGAGATGGCCCGGCCAAACGACGCAATCACCACGGTGAGCAAGGCGTAGCGCTCGTCCCAGGCCAGCAGGAGGCTACGCAACAGCGAGCGGGCACCCAGCGACTGCAGTTGCTCGCCATGTGCATTTTCGGCATCCTCCACGGCCTGGCGGGTCAGCGCCGTGACCACGGGCAGCACCAACAACGCCTGCGCCAGCACCATGGCATGGAACGAGAACAGCCAGCCCAGAAAGCCCAGTGGCCCGCTGCGCGACAGCATCAGGTAGACCACCAGCCCGACCACCACCGATGGCACCGCCAAAAACGTGTTGAGCAGCGCCAGCACCGCGGTGCGACCGCGAAAGCGTGCCACGCCCAGCCAGGCGCCGAGGGGCAGCCCCACCGCGCAGGCGATGGCGCAGGCGGTGGCGCTGACCGACAGCGAGCGACCCACAATGGCCAGCAGGCCGGGGTCCAGTGAGACCATCAATTGCAGGGCGGAGGCGGTATTGTGCGAGAGAGTGGTCATGGCTTGGGGTATCGTAGCCAATGACACAATCTCCAGCGATATGAAATGCCATGCATAGGCTCCAGTTCCACTACACCCTTTCCCGCGACAGCAGCCCGGCGCTGGTGCGCAACCCGCTGATGGATTTGCTGCAAGCTGTATCCAGTGCCGGATCGATCTCAGCAGGGGCACGGCAGTTGGGCCTGTCCTATCGCCACGTCTGGGGCGAACTCAAGCGCTGGGAAAACGAACTGGGCAACGAGCTGGTGGTGTGGGAGAAAGGCCAGCCGGCGCGCCTGACCGAGTTTGGCGCCAAGCTGATGTGGGCCGAGCGCCAGGCGCAGGCCCGGCTGGCGCCGCAGATTGAAGCCTTGCGCGGCGACCTGGAGCGCGCCTTTGCGGTGGCCTTTGATCCCAATGCCCACGTAGTTACGCTTTACGCCAGCCACGACGATGCACTGACCGCACTGCGCGAACACGCGCTGGGACCATCACAGTTACATCTGGACATCCGCTTCTGCGGCAGCGTGGATGCTATTCGCGGGCTCAACGAAGGGCGCTGTGTCATGGCTGGCTTTCATACGCTGCAGCACCCGGCGCCAGGTTCACTCGCCGAGCGGGTCTACAAACCGCTGCTGCAGCCGGGTCTGCACAAGATCATCGGTTTTGCCCAGCGCACGCAGGGCCTGATGGTGGCAACAGGGAACCCGCTGCAACTGCAATCCCTAAAGAACGTGCAACAGCGCAAGGCCCGCTTCATCAACCGCGCGCTGGGCACTGGCACGCGGGTTGTGTTCGATGAGCTGATGGCCCAGCAAGGCCTGTCGCCATCGGACATCCAAGGCTTTGAGCGCACCGAGCCGTCGCACACCGCGGCGGCCTTGTGCGTTGCATCCGGAGCGGCCGACGTGGCCTTGGGTATTGAAGTGGCGGCGAGGGCCCAGGGACTGGATTTTGTGCCGCTGGTGCAGGAGAACTACCACCTGGTGTGCCTGAAATCGGCGTTGGACGATCCGGCCATCGTGGCACTGCGAGCCGTATTGCAGAGCGCCGAATGGAAGCGGCAACTGCATGCGATTGCGGGTTACACGCCCGACCAGAGTGGCCAGGTTTTGTCGTTAAGCGCCGTGCTGCCGTGGTGGAGTTTTTCGCAGCGTAAACCTCACCCCGTGGCCAAGCCGAAAGCCGCTAGGGTTTGACCATCGGCCAGGCGCGGCGAGCCCATTCGCTCATCCCACCCTGCACAAATCGCACGTTGGTGTAGCCCTTTTCCCGCAAGTACTTCAAGGTCGCGCTGGAGCGATTCTGGGTGTTGCAAATCAGCAGGACGGGGCGCTTGGGGTCATTGGGGACTTCGCCCATGCGGGCCGCCAACTGGCGCATCGGCAGCAACTGCATGCCGGGAGCCACACCGGATGCATGCTCCTGCGGCTCGCGAATGTCAATCACCAGTGACTTGCCACTCTCCAGTTCCTGGCGTGCAACATCCAGCGTGACGGACTCAGTGTCCACCCGTGCTTGCGCATGGGCCAAGCCCAGAGCACCCGCACCCATCAGCGTGACGAGCGTTCGGCGGTTCAGCGTGAAGTACTTCATTTGGGTGCCATATCTTCCCAGGCCTTGATGACCTCTGCGGTGTACATCAGCGCCGGGCCACCGCCCATGTAGACACAAACGGTGAGCATTTCTTCCAGCTCAGCGCGCGTGCACTCCAGCTTGTGAAGCGCCTTGACATGAAAGCCGATGCAGCCTGAACAGTGCTGCGTGACGCCAATCGCCAAGGCAATCAGCTCCTTGTGTTTGGCGCTGATCGCCCCCTCCTTCATGGCGGCACCGGCCAACTGACCAAACGCCTGCATGGCTTCGGGCTGCGCCTTGCGCAAGGGTGACAAGTTGGCATTGATGTCCTTGATCAACGCTACATGGTCAAAGGTACTCATGGTGTGGCTCCAGATGGTCTATTGATGGAGAAATTATACCCCCATGGGTATATTTTGATCCAAATCAATATGCTATCGACCCGGCGCGAACAGAATCATTACATCAGCAATTACAAATATTTATAGTTGTTCATGTAAAGGTCACCCATGGCACACAACCTGCACCGTGTCGCGAAAATGGTCCTCCTGGCCGGCTGGCTTGGACTGACTGTCGCAACGACGGCCTGGGCCGAAGCACCCAAGCCCATCAAGCACACCACAACGGCGGATCACTCCAAGTTCAAGGAACTGGACCGCAAGTTTGACTCAGGCCCTGAGGTTACCAAGGCCTGCCTGGCCTGCCACACCGAGGCGGCCAAGCAGATCCACAAGACCCAACACTGGAAGTGGGAGTTCACCAACCCCGACACCAAGCAGGTTCTGGGCAAAAAACACGTTGTCAATAACTTCTGCACGTCGGTTAAGTCCAATGAGGCAGCGTGTAACAGCTGCCACATCGGCTACGGCTGGAAGGACGATAAATTTGACTTTTCGGTCGAAGAAAACGTGGACTGCCTTGCCTGCCACGACGCCACCGGCAAGTACAAAAAGCCGTCCGGCTTTGCCGGACTGCCGGTGACCCAAGACACCGAGTTTCCACCCGGCTCGGGCAAGATCATCCGCGGCATCAATCTGAGCGAAATTGCCAAGAAGGTCGGCCCCACCAAACGCACCACCTGCGGTGCCTGCCACTTCAATGGCGGCGGCGGTGACGGTGTGAAGCACGGCGACCTGGACAGTTCACTCGAAGCACCCAACAAGGAACTGGATGTGCACATGGATGTGGACGGCAACAACTTCAGTTGCGCTACCTGCCACAAGACTGATGGGCACCAGGTTCCCGGTAGCCGTTACGCCCCCACGGCCAAAGACAAAGATCCGGCCCACCTGCGCGGCAAGGCAGAGACCACCAACCCTGCCACTTGCCAGGCATGCCACGGACAGGCTCCCCACAAGGAAGCCAAGATCAACACCCACACCACCAAACTGGCCTGCCAGACTTGCCACATCCCCGCCTACGCACGCGGTGGCCAGCCCACCAAGATGACCTGGGACTGGTCCACTGCCGGCAAGATGGGGCCT
>CAINUX010000202.1 GCA_903853895.1 uncultured beta proteobacterium
CGATCACCCAGCGCCCCATGGCGATGTACCACTCGTGGGACTCACAAAACGCCTGGCTGCGCCAGATCCACACCCACAACTACCTGTTCGTCAACACCAAAACCGCAGAAGCCGAAGGCATTGCTGATGGTGGCTGGATGTGGGTCGAGTCGCAGTGGGGCAAGGTGCGCTGTATGTGCCGCTACTCCGAAGCCGTGGAGCCCGGCACGGTGTGGACCTGGAACGCCATCGGAAAATCCGCCGGCGCCTGGAATTTGACACCCGACGCCAATGAGTCCCAACGCGGTTTCCTGCTCAACCACCTGATCTCGGAGGTGCTGCCGCCGTCCAGCGCCGGTGCCGCCATTTCCAACTCGGACCCCATCACCGGCCAGGCCGCGTGGTACGACGTGCGGGTGCGCATCTACAAGGCCCAAGACGGCGAGCCTGAGCAAACCTCACCGCAGTTCAAAGCCGTGCCGGCCGCGCCCGGAGTGCAGCAGGTGCTGCCCAAATGGAGGGCCTACTTTGCGGGTCGGGGGGAGCGTAAATGACCCAGCTAACCCTGGTCATTGACCTGAATGTCTGCGTCGGCTGCCACGCCTGCGTCACCAGCTGCAAGCAATGGAACACGTCCGGCACGGCAGGTTCGCTGGTCGACATCAACCCCTATGGCGCCGAGCCCAACGGCACGTTTTTCAACCGGGTGCAGACTTTTGAAGTGGGCGAGTTTCCCAACACGCAAACGGTGCACTTTCCCAAGTCCTGCCTGCACTGCGAAGACCCGCCCTGCGTACCGGTGTGCCCCACCGGGGCGAGCTACAAGCGCGCCGAGGACGGCATTGTGCTGGTGGACTACGACAAGTGCATTGGCTGCAAATACTGCAGTTGGGCCTGCCCCTACGGTGCGCGCGAGCTGGATGAAGAGCGCAAGGTCATGACCAAGTGCACGCTGTGCGTGGACCGCATCACCGACACCGCCCTGCCCGCCTCCGAGCGCAAACCCGCCTGCGTGCTGGCATGCCCGTCCAATGCCCGTTTGTTTGGCGATATCCACGATCCGGAGTCGGTGGTGTCCCGGGCCATTGCCGAGCGCGGCGGTTACCAGCTCATGCCGGAATGGGGAACCAGCCCCTCCAACCATTACCTGCCACGGCGCAAGACCGAAATCCGCATCCATGCCGAAGACCTGGAGCGCGTGGACAACCCGTTGAAGATCGACGGCCAGTTGCCCGAGCACGCCCACCGCGACCCGGGCCGCGAAGACTTCGCCACCTAGCGCCCCGTTCCCAGCACAACCTTGCACCACACACTATGCAACCCGCTTTTTCAGTCATCTTCCTGACCACCCTCATCGGTGCCGCACAGGGGCTATTTTTGGCGCTGTATGGAACCGAGCTGGTCGGTCTTGGCGGCCTGAGCCAGGCAGATAGCCAACGCTTTTTGGTCAACGGCAGCGTAGTGGCTCTGGTGTTGTCAGCGCTGGGACTGGTTGCCTCGTTCTTCCACTTGGGTCACCCCGAACGTGCCTGGCGTTCGGCCGCCATGTGGCGCACCTCCTGGCTGTCGCGCGAGGTCATTGCCCTGCCCGCATTCATGCTGGGCGTTTTCATGTATGGAGGATCGCACGCTCTGGGGCGCGGCAACACGCAACTGGTCGGTGCTGCAACCACGCTGGCTTGTATTGCGCTCTTTGTCTGCACGGCCATGATCTACGCATCGGTGCGCTTTTTGCAGGAATGGGCCAGTCCACTTACGCTGATCAACTATTTGCTGCTGGGTTGCGCTTCGGGGCTGATGCTGGCCACGCTATTGGCCGCGCTTTCTGGGCTGTCCACTTTGATACAACCCTACGCACTGGCAACAACGGCACTCACCCTGCTGGCGTGGATCACGCGCAGCGCCTCACTGCATCGCAATGCACGGCTCAAGCCGAAGTCCACGCTGCAAAGCGCCATTGGCATCAAGCACCCTCGTATCGTTCAAAAGGCACAGGGTTTCATGGGTGGGTCGTTCAACACCCGTGAATTCTTCCATGGTCAAAGCCCCGAACTGCTGTTGACAGTCAAGTGGGGCTTTTTGCTGCTGGTCTTCCCCTTGCCGCTGTTGTGCATGGCGCTGGGTGTGATTGCGGCCTCCAAAGAAATGCTGTTCATTGCCTTCGCCATGCAGTACTTCGGTTTGCTGGCCGAGCGCTGGTTCTTTTTTGCGCAGGCGAACCACCCGCAAAACCTGTACTACCAAAATATTTCCTGACAGGGCTCTCCAATGAGAAAAAGACTTTTATCCATACTCCTGTTTTCCAGTTTTACTGCCTTTGCGCAGGACGCAACCTGGCTAGCCGACGCACGCAAGGTTGCCACCATCGTGCCGCCCAAGTTGTTGCAGGTACTGACCGATGAGATCGCCAAGGGCGGGCCCGAGTCCGCCATTGAAGTCTGCAAGGAACGAGCGCCACAAATGGCCAAGGCTGCTTCAGAACAGACGGGCTGGGGAATGCGCCGCGTGAGCTTGCTGAACCGCAATCCAAAAGCCGTGCCGGATGGCTGGGAGCGCGCAGCGCTGGAGGACTTCGACCGCCGGGCCGCAGCGGGTGAAAGCCCGGCCACTCTGGAAAAAGGTGAAATTGTGGCCGACGGCGATCGCAAGGAATTCCGATACATGAAGGCCCTGCCAGTCCAGCAGATCTGTTTGGCTTGCCATGGTCCGGTCGACAAACTCAAACCGGAAGTCACCTCCAAGCTGCAAACCCTCTACCCCGCGGACAAAGGTACCGGATACGCTATCGGCCAGATTCGAGGGGCCATGACGGTCCGCAAAGCCCTTTAAGCCGCCATGCAGGAATTGAGCCCCTCCATTGCCCGTTCAGCACCGCCCGCTCACCGAACGGGGTTCGGTTTGCGTGCGGCGTGGTGGATGCCCATGGTTCTCATCCTGCTGGTTGCGCCCGCATTTGCGGCTGATAGCGTGGTTCCCGCCAGCACCATGCCCTGGTGGTTTTGGCCTTTGGCGCTGTTCGTCACCTGCTTTTTGATTGGCATCGTTGCGGTGCCTGCAGGCATTGGCGGGGGCACGCTGTTTGTACCCATCATTGGCGGCTTCTTTCCCTTCCATCTGGATTTTGTACGGGGCGCGGGTTTGCTGGTGGCGCTGGCCAGCGCGCTGGCCGCCGGGCCCATGCTGTTGCGCGGCGGGCTGTCCAGCCTGCGCCTGGCGCTGCCACTGGCACTGCTGGCGTCCATGAGCTCGATTGTTGGCGCCTTGCTGGGGCTTGCGCTGCCGGCGTCGGTCATTCAAACCGCTCTGGGGATGATCGTGCTGGGCATCGTGACACTGATGCTGTTCTCCAAGAAGTCTGAATTTCCCCACGTCGCGCAGCCCGACAGGCTGTCGTCCGCACTGGGCATCCACGGCGTGTTCATCGACGGCGCGTCCGGCCAGGCCATCAACTGGCAGGTACACCGCACGCCGCTGGGCTTGCTGATCTTTCTGGCGATTGGTGTCATGGCCGGCATGTTTGGCATTGGCGCGGGCTGGGCCAATGTGCCGGCGCTCAACCTGCTGATGGGGGCGCCGCTCAAAGTGTCGGCCGGCACCTCAGGGCTGGTGCTGTCCCTAGTCGACTCTTCCGCAGCATGGGTTTATCTGAACCGGGGCGCCGTGTTGCCGATGATCGCCGTGCCGTCAGTCGTTGGCATGATGCTGGGCGCCCGCATCGGCGCCCGCTTGTTGCATGTCCTCAAGGGCTCGGTCATCCGCAAGATGGTCATCACACTGCTGCTGTTTGCGGGCATTCGCGCTCTGCTCAAAGGCCTGGGGGTATGGGTATGACACAACAAGTCGAAGCACAACGCTACGCCCGTTTGCTGGATTGGGGGGCGCGCATCGGTGTGCTGGCCCTGGTACTGAGCTTTGCCGCCTACGTGTTTGGGGTACTACCACCGCACGTGCCGCTGGAGCAACTTCCTTCAGTCTGGAACCTTCCCGTTGGCGCCTATTTGCAGCAGACCGCCACACCCACAGGCTGGGGCTGGCTGGCGCTGGCGCACAAAGGGGATTTGTCAGGGCTCATAGGCATTTCCATTCTGGCGGGCTGCTCGCTGCCGCCGTTGCTGGGCCTGATTCCCCTCTATATGAAGCGGCGTGACTATGTCTACGCTGCCATTTGCGGCATGGTTGCCGGGGTTCTGGTTCTTGCCGCGTCCGGCGTATTGACTGGAGGGCATTGACCATGTCTCAACTCTTTACCCGCCTGTTACTGGCCACTGAAGGCAGTGAATTTGACACTGGCGCTGAAAAAATGGCCTTTGCCATGGCACAGCGTTGCCAGTTGCCGTTGGCAACCGTCGTGCCGCTGGTCAGCAACCCCGAATATGAAGCTCTGGCTCCCCAACTCGCAGCGCGGGCAGAACAAGAAGCCGCCCAGAAAATTACCAAATTGCGAGAACAAGCAGAAGCGGCACAAGTTCCCATTGACCTGCGCGTGCGTCGCGGCGAAGAGCCCTACCTTGAAATCGTGGAGGAAGCGAAATCCCTCCATTCTGAAATGCTCATCATCCGCCGTCGCGGCAAGCGCGGCCTGCTGGCCAACTTGCTGGTCGGTGAAATGGTCAGCAAAGTGGTGGCACACGCACCCTGCCATGTATTGATCGTGCCGCCCGAGTCCAGCATGTGGAGCAGACGAGTGCTCGTGGCAGTCGATCACACCGAAGACGGACGCCCCAGCGTTGCCG